>CAKKQG010000126.1:0-5313 GCA_919901875.1 Anaerolineales bacterium | reverse complement strand
GCGATGAGGATGACAAGAAGCCGCAGAAGAAAAAACGCGCGGTGAAGAAAAAACCGATTCGAAGACGCAAACGTTAGATCATTTCCAACCACATTCCCCGATGAGTGGCACAAAACGCACCGCGCAAATTTTTTCGATGTGCCACGCGCCGCGCCGTTCCCACACTTCCAACATTTGATCAGAATGGGCGCCAATCGGGATCACGATGCGACCACTTTCCGTTAATTGATCGATCAACGGCATGGGCATCGCCGGCGCGGCGGCGGTGACGATGATCGAATCAAAGGGGGCGCGGACACTCCAACCCAAGCTTCCGTCCCCAACCATCACTTCCACATTCGTGATCTCAAGTTCGTCTAATACTTCACGCGCCGAGTCGGCTAACGCTTGATGGCGTTCAATCGAATACACTTGATTCGCCAACGCCGCCAAAATCGCCGTTTGATAGCCCGATCCCGTTCCCACCTCTAACACCGTTTCGTCGCCCTTTAATTTCAACGATTGAGTCATCAGCGCGACGATGTAGGGTTGTGAGATCGTTTGCGCTTCGCCGATGTGTTGCGGCGCGTCGTCGTAAGCGTAAGCGCGATAGTCGGGCGGCACAAACTTCTCACGCGGGATGCGATTCATCGCCTCCAACACGCGCTCATCATTGATACCGCGCAGGATCAATTGTTCGCGGATCATCTCGGTTCGCGCCCGTGCAAAATCCATGACACGATTAAACCACCGATCTACTAACAATGTGGGGATGGTAAAATTGCGGTATGGCTCAACGTAAGACTCGAAAATCAAAAGTGAAACCTAAAGGGACAAAGACGAAGCCACGCGCCGTTAAAGAAACGCGCGCGGTATACGCGGTTGCCTCACCCCCGATCATTCAAACCGATCATCCACACGTTATCAAGGTGGAAGGAGTGCGAGGAGGGGACCCGATTCTCCGCGAATCTTACGTGAGCGTACATGCAGTCGTGGAAATCACATACCGACTGAAACAAACGCCGCAGGAAATTGTTGACAGCTATACTGACATGACTCTGGCGCAAGTGTTTGATGCGCTAAGCTATTACCATGATCACAAGCAAGAGATTGACGATATTATTGAAGCGAATGACCGCGCGGGTGAGCGGGCGCAAAAAATAAGTCGTCAATATGCCGAGCGTGACAGATTAAACCGATTGGCAAAAGAGAAAAGCGCAGTAGCCAATGGTGGATGAAGTTAAATTATTTATCGCCCTCTATGCCGATGAGGATGTGCATAAAGCATTCGCTAAAGAAATTCGTCGGCATGGCTTTGATGCCATCTCGGCAGATGAAGAAAAACGGCGTGAGGAATCTGATGAAAAACAGTTAGAGTATGCTGTCTCACAGGGGCGCGCGCTCCTGTCACATAACCAGAAACATTTCGAACCCCTGCATGAAAAATGGTTGCACGAGGGTCGAGAACATGCCGGAATTATCTTGTCACACCGCATCGAGATTGGCGAACTCCTACGCCGCACCTTGCGTCTCTTAGATCAAGTCACCGCCGACGAAATGCACAATAGTTTGAGATACCTGAGCGATTTTGCGGAGCGAAAAAAGTAAAACACTTTCTTCTGCAATCTTACAAAAAGACCCTTCGGGTTTCCAAAACCCTTCGGGTCTGGCTAAAGAGATGTGAATGGTAAAATTGCGGTATGACTCAGCGTAAGACTCGACAATCCAAAGTGAAACCTAAAGGGACAAAGACGAAGCCACGCGCCGTTAAAGAAACGCGCGCGGTATATGCGGTTGCCTCACCCCCGATCATTGAAACAGAGCATCCACACATTATCAAAGTGGAAGGCGTGCGCGGCGGCGCTCCGATTACACGCGCATCTTATACGAGTGTGCATGCAATTGTTGAAATTACCTACAGGCTCAAACAAACGCCAGAAGAAATTGTTGACAGTTTTAATGACTTGACGCTGGCTCAGGTTTTTGACGCGCTGAGCTATTACTATGATCACAGGCAAGAGATAGATGACATTATTGAAGCGAATGATCGGGTAGACCGTGAACATGCCGAGCGAATTAGACTAAACCAATTGGCAAAAGAGAAAAGCGCAGTTACCAATGGCGGATGAAGTTAAATTGTTTATCGCTCTCTACGTCGATGAGGATGTGCATAAAGCGTTCGCCAAAGAAATTCGCCGACATGGCTTTGATGCTACTTCAGCTGATGAAGAAAACCGACGTGAGGTATCTGACGAAAAACAATTGGAGTATGCCACTTCGCTGGGGCGGGCATTGTTGACGCACAACCGACAACATTTCGCGCCCTTGCACGAGAGATGGCTGAGTGAAGGGCGAGAACATGCTGGAATCATTTTGTCCACACGCATCGAGATAGGCGAACTTTTGCGCCGCACCTTGCGCTTACTTAACGAAGTGACCGCTGACGAAATGCGAAACAACTTGAGGCATCTTAACGATTTTGCGGAACGCAAATCGTAGAGACGACCCGACGGGTCGTCTTTGCGTGTGGCGTAACAAAAAGACCCTTCGGGTTTCTAAAACCCGAAGGGTCTTTTCTTATCCATCATACCCAAACCGTTGTTCCTTCCACACATCTGCTTCGTTGTGATAGCCCGCTTGTTCCCAAAAGCCGAGTTTATCTTTTGACATAAACTCTAAGGCGCGCAGCCACTTGCCGCCTTTCCAAAAATAAGGCGTCTTGTGTTCTTCGCCCACAATCGCGCCGATTACTCCGCGTAGTGGATAGCCGTGATCGGCATCAATGGGTTGACCGTCGAAGTGGGTGGCGAGCAAAAAGTTTGGGGCGAGGGCAACGTCTAAGGGGACGTTGACGGTGAACCCGTATTCGCAATGTTGGAGAACATACATCGCCGTCGGCTTCAGTTTGATCGTCCCCGAATCAACCAGAGTCTTTAACGCAACACCTTCCCACTCAGTATCAAATTTGCTCCAGCGAGTCACGCAGTGAATATCCATCTTCACTTTGCTGCGCGGCAATTTGTTGAACTCCGCCCACGTCCAACGTTTCTCTTCTTCCACTTCGCCAAAGGCTCGCAAGTCCCAAGTAGCGGAATTAAATTTGGGGACGGGCCCGTAATGCAAAACGGGAAAACGGTTGGTCAGCGATTGACCCGGTGGCAAACGCCCCATGTCGCGGATTTCTTCCTCTTGCTGTTTGCGTCCAAAAATGTTGTTCATAAGTGCTCCTCGATAATTGAAATTATATCCTGTTAGATGACGCGCGCCTAAAAAAGATTCGTGAAGTTAAACAGAAGCGGCAACAGTTCAACTGTTGCCGCAACGTTATAAGGAGTGGATTACGAAAAGATTACGACGTGAACAACGGCAGATGTCCGAGGGCGATCACATTCTCCCATTGCGCCCGTTCACCTTCGGTGAAGATCGCCGACTCGCCGACGACCTTTGCGCCTGCCGCATCCATTAACATCCGCATCCCCTGAAGAGTCGAGCCGGTGCTGATCACATCATCCACCAAGATCACTTTTTTGCCGTCAATCAGGTTGCGATCTTTTTCGTCGAGGTAAAGAGTCTGCGGCGCGCCGGTCGTGATCGACAGCGTGTCAGTCTTGACCGCATCGCCCATGTAGCCTTTATACGATTTACGCAAAACCACGTACGGTTTCTTTGTCACCACCGACAGCGCGTGAATCAGTGGAATGCTTTTTGCTTCGGCAGTGACCAGCGCATCGTATTTCAACTTTTGCGCCACAAATTTTTTGGCTAACGCTTTCGCCGAAGCCTCTACTAATTTTGTGTCGCCCAATATGTTGAGGATGGCAATTCGCAAGCCGGGCTTGACTTCAAACAATCGCAAGTTGCGTTTTACGCCTGCCACCTTCACTGCATATACTTCATGAGTGTCTTTCATAAAGCCTCCTTGAAATCATAGATGCCATTTCTGATCCCCCATTTTTTACCACAAGCGGAACATTGAAAATAATCCGATTCTTTTTGTAATTCGCCTTTACAGATTGGGCAAACAAAAATCGAAGTTGGACGCTTCGCGTGGAGATTGGATTCGTCGCGTGGAGATTTGCTTCTGACTCCTGACTCCTGACTCCTGACTTCTGCTTTGATAAAGACACTCGGCGCGAATTGAATCCACTCCCCCGTCGGTTGAACCGCCCCATCCAGCGCAGCTAACAACGTCGGGGGAACTATTTTTTTCAGCGCACCGATTCGATAATGCGATACGCTTCGTTGCGCTTTGATCTCGAACCCGGCTTCTCGAATCCATTGTCGCATTGTTTGCGGATGGAAGTCAAAATTAAGTTTAACAAACTCGACGGGTTCGGGCGAGAAAGGACTCCACGATTGTTGGCGCAAGGCGTAGCGCAAAATAGATTTTAGATTCTGCTTGTTGGCAAATTCGAGAATAAACGCGCCGCCCTCGGCGAGGGTTGATTTGATTTCTTTGAGCGCGGCAAGAGGTTCGACCAAATGATGCATCACGCGGATCATCATTGCCGCGCTGAAAACTCTCGGCTTGAAGGGGAGTTGATAGACGTTGGCGGCAACAAAGGTGTATCGCGTTGAAGTGCCGAGCCGCTCCCGCGCTTGTTCCAGTTGTGTGCGCGAGTAATCCATCAGCACGACATGATCGAAATTTTTCAGCAGCGGAGTCTGCCGCCCGGCGCCTGCGCCAATCTCTAAGAAAAGTCCCCCCGCCTTGGGGAGCATTGCCTTGAGAGCGATCTGCTCCGCCCGATCTTCGTACTCGCGTTCACCCTTTCCCCAAAAGTCGTCTTGATAATTCGAGCCTTCGTAATCGCAAACAGGTCTATCGGTCACTTACTTTTTCCCTGACACCAACTGACTCCACGAATCGGGAATCTGATTCACCACATCGTTATACGGCGCGAAGAGATCGCGCAGGCTGGCAAACGGCGTGTGCAGTTCCGTGCCGCTCAACGGAATGGCGACAGGCACTTGCAAATTTTTAATCGGCACGGTGATGTTCACCGGAATTTTTTGATCAACAGGAACAGTGAGATCAAGCAGCACGGGCAGCACCGTGCCTTTGGGCAAAAAGATCACTGTTGGTGCGTTGTTGAGTTGCAAGATGCCGCCGTTGATGTTGACCGACGCACCGCGAATGACGGTGTCCTTCGACAAGACCACATTCGTCTCTTGTTTCAACGGCAGATCGAATTTCGCCGTTACGCTGTCGTTCACCGGGATGTTGCCGTTGACCGACACGGTTGTTTTGATAGTTGCCTGATCCATCTTGACGAAGTTGTTATACAACCCGCCGATGAGGGGTCCGGCAATCGTCCGCTTGATCTCAAGCCC
>CAKKQG010000125.1 GCA_919901875.1 Anaerolineales bacterium | reverse complement strand
CCTAAGGCAAGTTAACCTCAAGACTGTAAAACGGTTTTGGCGATTCGTTTGGTGGAAAGAAAGTTGTGCCTTTGGTATGAAGCCCATCATACAAACCCATCTCAAAATGATAGGCTCCTGTTGGTGCGCCCGCAGGAATGGCAAGTGTGATCGGTTGAATGTAGAGATCGCCCAAGCGATAGTGATACCCGGGCAAGCCGGGCGCACTCACATTCAAACGCACTGTGCCATCTGCCGAATCAAAATGCGCGTAAGGCGCGAAGATGTAATTGCCGCGCGTCTCCACCAGATCGTCAATGAACCAATACATTGTGATCGAGATCGTCCTGCCGCGCTGAAAAGATTCGCTCAGCGTGTAACCCAACAATGTCATTCCCGTCTCACTTCCCCAATCCACTTTCACTTGCGGCAGTGCCGCCATTTGCTCGCGCGTCATCGGCGGGATCATATCGAATGCCACAAAATCATTGTTAGCGAAGGCGATGGATTTTTCGCGCCGCGCTAACGGCAACGACGGTGGTGCCGCTCCGTGACTCAATAGCGCATAGATCGCCGCTCGCTCTTGCGGGATGATGAGCAAGTCTTTTTCGCTAAACCACGACACCGATTCCAACGGTCTCTCTGCCCAAGCCGAAGTGACTACCGTGTGCAAGTTGGCATACACCTCATTCGTGTTGTATTGATCGGTGAGCGCGCGCATCGTTTTCCCGATCTGCCGACTCGCGTCAAGTGTGACCAGATCGAAATCGAGCCACGCCGGGTGTGAGACGTTGAACTGATTGGCGGCGTTGATCACGCTGACAAACACGATCACGGTGACGCCGCCAGCCGCTGCTAAAACTATGTTCGCCCTTCGCCATTTCTCGGCGATCCAAACTGCGCCCCTCGCCGCGAAGAGATGACCCACTGGCAGAGTTGCCGTAAGATGCCAAGGATGTAACGGTTGGTTGTTATAGCTCAACGCCAACAGCGGGATGAGCCACCAGATCAACATTGAAACATCCACCCACGATCTTTCTTCGCGTCGCAGAATTGACGCCACAGATCGGATCACGCCCGCGACGATCAACGTCAGTAAAAAAATTTCAACGCCACTTTGCAAATACGAGAGCGGCGGCGTTAGAGGTTCGGTGAACGTATTCGCCAGATAATAATCTGCGCCCGTCACATAGTGCAATGCCAGCCGCGTGGTGATATCGAGTTTGAGCGATGGGTCGCTGCCGCGCGTGAGTCGGTTGAAGTTGCCGCCTTGCTCGTTCCAATCGCGGATGACGGCGACACCGTAGATCGAAGTGGTGAGGATCAAGATCGCTGCGCCCACAATCACGCCGCGCCAGGGGATTCGTTTGAATCGCGTCAGCATGATCGCCCCTATTTGCATCGGCATCATGATCAATTCAAACAAATAGGCTTGACCTAATACGATCAAGCTGATGAACATGGCGAGGGCATACCACACCCGCTTTCGTAATGGAGCGTTGCCGACTGACCACACAAGCAAACTCCATACCATCACCGTTCCGAATGGCACCAGCGCGTTTGCCCACGTCATGCGGCTGAAGTGAACAATCCACGGACTGACGGCATATAAGAGTGCGGCGAACATCGCTTCGCGTTCACCGCAAAATCGGCGGCTGAAGCGATACAACAGCGGCACTGCCAACAAATTGATTGTGGTGAAGAACCAGAAGACTGCCCACGTTGAATTAAAGATGGACAATGGAATCGTAGCGAGATACGCCTGCCCCGCCGGGTTGCTGAGGAAGAACGTTGACTTTTGTCCGATGAGGGGAAATTCGCCAAAGGCAATGAGTCGTTGCGCTTGAGCGATGGGATAACTGTGATCCCACAACAGCCGTATCGCGCCGAGATCGTGCCAGCGCAAAAACGCCGCAAGCAAAATTAAAAATACAAGCGGGACAAATTTTCTGAAACGCATTTCACCATCCACTACAAAATCCCAAATCCCAAAAACCCAAAATCCCAAACTTCAAACTTCAAACTTCAAACTTCAAACTTCAAATCTCCAATCTCCAATCTCTAATCTCTAACTACCCAACGACCTCTTTATTCTCTCCAATCCCTCTTGCAACGTCGCGCGCGTACAGCCGAAGTTCAAGCGCACAAACCCCTCGCCGCCTTTGCCAAACGTCGCGCCGTCGCTGAAGGCAACTCGCGCTTTTTCTAAAAAGAATTTTTGCGAATTGCCCTCAATGCCTGCCTCACGACAATCCAACCACGCTAGATAGGTCGCTTCAGGATTCGTCAAACGAATCTGCGGAAGATTCTGGTTTACATATTTCACAAGAGTGTCACGATTCGCTTTGAGATAGGCGAGTGCTTGCGATAACCACTCGTCACCATGTTGATAAGCGGCTAACGCCGCCGTGAGACCGAATACGTTAATCAACGGAACAACGCCCTCGGCTGCCGCCTTGAACTTGCGGCGCAGCTCTTCATTTTGAATCACCGCATAGCTGCACCCTAACCCTGCTACGTTAAACGTTTTGCTGGGCGCCATCAACGTGATGCAGTTTGCCGCCAACTCCGGCGCGAGTGAAGCAAGTGGTGTGTGCCTTTGACTCTCCAACAATAGATCGCAATGAATCTCGTCAGAGCAAACCACCACGTTATGCTTCAAACAAATTTCGCCCAGCCGCATCAATTGCTCGCGCGTATAACTGAAGCCGCCCGGGTTGTGCGGATTACACAGCATGAACAATTTGGTCTGGGGCGTGAGACTTCCTTCAAATTTTTCAAAATCAGTTTCGTAACGGATGATCTGCCCGTCGTCGCTTCGTGTGAGTTCCGTCTCTTGCAAGACCGCGCCGAAATTTTTGGGCGCGCTTAAAAACGGAAAATACACCGGCGTTTGGGTGATCATGGCATCGCCCGTGTTGTGCGCCAGCACGGCTCGCACGACAATGTTGATGCCTGTCACCAACCCCGGCAGATGCACTAACTCTTCGGGCAACACTTTCCATTGATACAGTTTCTCCAAACGGGCGCAGATCACCTCACTCAATTCTTTGGAGGGCAATTCGTATCCAAACACGCCGTGCGCCGCGCGTTCCTGC
>CAKKQG010000124.1:2166-3335 GCA_919901875.1 Anaerolineales bacterium | reverse complement strand
CTTTTTAGGTGAACCTGTCAAAGCCGGACTCGGCGTTGTCACCTTGTCGTTAGTGCTGCCCATCTTACTGCCATCGTTGATCAATCTTTTTAATGCCATGCCCATAAACCTTATTCACCTGATCAAATGAGCGACCGCACCGAAGACCCTACCGCCAAACGACTCGGAGAAGCGCGCGAGCGCGGGCAAATTCCTAAAAGCATCGAGATCAACGCCGCCTTGATGATGCTCGGCGCGTTTTGGTTGTTGCGCTTGCCGTTGAACAACACCGTGCAATCGTTGAGTGATTTGATGCGCCACGTATTTGTGCAGTTGCCTGCGGGCGACGTGGCGTTGGACGCCCAAGGTTTTTTTCAGATGGTGGTGATTAACACCGCGCTCAACTTGGCGCCGTTTGTTTTGGGGTTGGGGTTGATCGGCATGGTGTCCACACTGGCTCAAACAGGCGCCTACTTCAACCCATCGCTTGCCGCGCCCAAACTGGATCGACTGAATCCGTTGAGTGGTTTTAAAAGTTTGTTCTCGCCGCAAAAGTTAGTGGAGTTGGGCAAAGCGACGCTGAAGCTAGTCATCATCTCGTGGGCAATCTATTCCACTTTGGGCGATCAGTGGCAGGTGTTGTTGTCGTTAGCCTCGTTGAGTTTGCGCGACGGCTTAAGTGTTTTAGTCGAGATTATATTCAGCATGGGCTTTCGGGTCGGTCAGACGTATCTGGTTTTTGCCATCGCCGATTACCTTTATCAACGCCGTCACTTAACGAACGCTCTCAAGATGACCAAGCAAGAAGTGAAACAAGAGATGAAGCAAAGTGAAGGCGACCCGATGATACGCCAGCGCATTTTGCAAAAAGGGCGGCAGATGGTGCGCCAACGCATGATGGCGCGTGTGCCAAAAGCCGATGTGGTGTTGATCAACCCGACTCACTTGGCAGTGGCGCTGCACTACGACCGCCGCCAGATGGGCGCGCCGAAAGTGATTGCCAAAGGCGCGCTGCATATTGCCGCCAAGATCGTCGAGATTGCCCGGGCGAATGGCGTGCCGGTGATTCAAAACATTCCGTTGGCGCGCGCCTTGTATTCGGGCGTGGATATTGACCAAGAAGTTCCAGCGGCGTTGTATCAATCAGTCGCCGAAGTGCTGGCGTTTGTGTTTAGTCTTAAGAAGAAAGC
>CAKKQG010000124.1:0-2066 GCA_919901875.1 Anaerolineales bacterium | reverse complement strand
AATGACGCGGTCTTGGCACTGTCCATCATCGTCATCTTGGCGTTGATGATCGTCCCTCTGCCGCCCGTTGCGCTTGATCTGTTGATTGCTTTTAACTTCGCTCTCTCCGCCGGAATTATTTTGATCGCTATGTACATCCACGAGCCGTTGGAGTTTTCGGTATTCCCCTCGGTCTTGCTGCTAGTGACGTTGTTGCGCTTGGGTTTAAACGTGGCGGCTTCACGCTTGATCCTGCTCAACGCCGAAGCCGGCAAGGTGGTCAGCACGTTTGGAAATTTTTTGGTGGGCGGTAATTACGTGGTCGGCGTGGTGGTCTTTCTCACGTTGATGATCATTCAATTTGTGGTCATCACCAACGGCGCCGGGCGTGTGGCAGAAGTGTCGGCACGGTTTACGTTAGACGCCATGCCTGGCAAACAACTTGCCATTGACGCCGATCTTAATGCCGGAATGATCACTGAAGCCGACGCCCGCAAACGCCGACGGGCGATTGAACTCGAAGCAGATTTTTATGGCGCGATGGATGGCGCCAGTAAATTTGTGCGCGGCGACGCCATTGCCGCCGTGGCGATTGTGGTCGTCAACATCATCGGCGGTTTTTTGGTGGGGATGTTTCAACTCAAGTTGACTCTAATGCAAGCCTTGCAAACCTACACCCTGCTCACCGTCGGCTCGGGCATGGTGGTGCAAATTCCGGCGCTGTTAGTTTCGACTGCGGCCGGTTTGATCGTCACTCGTTCTTCTTCGGATGAGTCGTTAGGCACCGATGTCATATCGCAGTTGGCGAATCCTCAAGCGTTGTCTGTTGTGACGGTGATGGCATTGGCGATGGTGTTAATACCGGGGCTGCCGCCATTCCCGTTTTTGCTGATCGGCGGAGCCACCGGGAGCGCGGCTTACTTCTTGTGGAAACGAAAGCAAGAGTTGGCGCGGTTGCCGCCACCGGCCGCGGCGGCAGCCCCGACGGAATCGCCGGATGATGTTTCGAGTTTGCTCGGAGTCGATCCGATTGAGATCGAGATCGGCTATGGACTGATCCCGTTAGTGGGTGAGGACAAAGCCGAAAATCTTTTGCGCCGCGTCACGGCTATTCGCCGCCAGATGGCGACAGAGCTGGGCGTGGTGTTGCCCAAGGTTCGCATCCGCGACAACCTGACTTTAGCTTCGCAAGCGTATCGCATCAGAGTGCGCGGTGATGAAGTGGCGAAGGGTGAGGTGCTGCTCGATCACTTGTTGGCGATTGGTTCCTCGGATAGCGACGGCAAATTGTTGGGAGTCAAGACAACGGAACCGGCGTTTGGTTTGCCGGCAGTGTGGATCACCGAATCGCAACGGGCACAAGCCGAGCTTCTTTCGTGCACCATCGTGGACCCAATTTCCGTGATCACCACGCATCTGACCGAGATCATTCGCGCTTACGTCGGCGCGTTGTTGGGGCGGCAGCAAGTGCAAGAGTTGTTAGAGCGTGTGAAGAAAGAATCGCCGGCGGCAGTGGACGGTCTCATCCCCGAATTGATGACGTTGGGCGAAACGCAAGATGTGTTGCGGAATCTGCTGCGCGAGCGTTTGCCGGTGCGCGACCTGCCAATTATTTTGGAAGTGTTGGCGAACAATGCCCGCCTCACGCGCGATCCGGATGTGTTATCAGAAGCGGTGCGACAGAGTCTGGCGCGCACTATCACGAATATGAATCGTCACGACGATGGCAAGCTGCATGTCTTTACGCTCGCTCCGGCGCTCGAAGCGCAATTAAAAGGATCGCTGGCGCCAACGGAACGCGGCTTGGGTTTGCAAGTGGATGCTTCCACCGCGCAACAGTTAGTTCGCAAGACAGGCGAGGAGATGGAGAAGATGGCGACACAAGGGTATCAACCGATCTTGTTATGCGCCCGCGAAGTGCGTTTAGCCTTCCGCCGTTTTGTGGAGCGTGTGTTGCCGAACTTGGTCGTCATCGCTTTCTCGGAAGTTACGAGCGGTGTTCCGGTGCAGGCGCATGGAGTAGTTGATGTGTAACTTTTGTGACTGCTCAGCGTCATTGCGAGGAGCGTTCTTCGCGACGAAGCAAT
>CAKKQG010000123.1:7208-8521 GCA_919901875.1 Anaerolineales bacterium | reverse complement strand
TATTCGCGCGATGTCGGCGGGCGGCGCGGACAGTTAACGAATCGGCTCTCCGGCAAAATGTTTTCGGTGATCGTCTTGGATGAATTCGAGAAGGCGCATCCGGTGATCTATCAACGCTTTTTGCAACTCTTCGACGAAGGACTGATGATCAACGGCAACGACGAGACGATCAATTTACGCAACGCGATCATGATCATCACCTCGAACTTCGGGTCGCAGCTCATTCAACACGAGCGCATCGGCTTCTCGCGCGGCGAGACTCTGGAAGCGCGCGAAACTCGCGTCCTCTCGGAGACCGAGCAATACTTCACACCCGAGTTTATGAATCGCATTGACGCGGTGTGTATCTTCCATCCGTTGACGCGGGCGGTGATGGCTGACATCGCGCGACGTGAGATCAGCGATTTGTTGCAGCGCGAGGGACTGACGCGGCGCGAATTTGAAGTGGACATCGCCGACGAAGTGATCGAGCAAGTGATCGCCCTCGGCTACAGCCCGCGTTATGGGGCGCGTTATCTTAAGCGCCAGATCGAAAAAACGATCACCTATCCGTTGGCGCGGCAGATCAACTCGCTGCGGATCGACACAAGCGGCGGAGCGATTCGACTCTACGCAAAACAGAATCGAATCTTTGCCACATACTTTCCGCCGAAGACCGCCGAACCTGAATCGGCGGCGACCACTGTTGAGGCGGCGCCCCAGACCGGTTTCGGCGACATCCGCAAAGCGCTGCCCATCCTCGCCGCGCGCATCGAAGCTCTGGAAGAATTGCACGACATCGCCTCGGCGCGCGCGCTGCGCGATTCGATCTTAGCCGAGATGAGTGATGTGAATTTTTGGAACGATCAAGGATCGGCGCGGCGCAAGTTGGATTCGTATCAGCGCGCGACGAGCACAGTGGATACATTGACCGCGTTGCGGGGATCGTTTGATACCTTGAACGAACTCTGCGCGAAAGCCGACTCGCCGTTGGACGCCGCGCAACGACCTTACCGATTTTTGTCGAGCGAACTGCCCCGCATTGAATTCACCTCGTGGTTGAGCGGTCCGCACGATCAGTGCGGGGCGTATATGCAGATTGCGGTCAAATCGAAATTGATCGCCGCGCGACAATGGTCAGGCACGTTGGCGAAAATGTATTTGGCGTGGGCGAAGAAGCGCGGCTTGACGGCGAGCGTGGTAGGTGAAGATCAATCACCCGATGGGCGGGCGTTGACCATCACGTTAGCCATCAGCGGCTTCGGCGCCTACGGACTCTTGCAAAGCGAAAGCGGCACACACCGTTTAGTTCAGATCGTGAAAGACATGGGCAA
>CAKKQG010000123.1:0-7108 GCA_919901875.1 Anaerolineales bacterium | reverse complement strand
CGCACGTACTCGCTCGGTAAAGACAAAGGCGTTCACGATCACCGCAGCGGCAAACGCACGGCGAAGATCAAGCAAGTGCTAGACGGGGAGATTCAAGATTTTCTGGATGAGGCGATGAAGAAGAGGGCGGAGAAGTGATGCGTGAAGCGTGATACGTATTCCGTATTGCGTAGGGTGAGGGTTAGTAGCGTGAAAAGCGCAAAAGCAGTATAAGAATCTACGAACAACTGATAACGACAAATGGAGATGTTATGTCTTTCAACACCAAACTGATTAACTTGCTCAAAACTGATACGCGCATGGTGGATGATGAGGGCGAATTAATTATTGCCGCCGCGCAAGATCGCGCGTGGAAGATTGACCGCGATCTGGTGAAGTTGTTACTTTCAGACAAAGAGATCAAGTCGAAATTCTTTGAAGAAATTGAAGAGCATTGGATTTTCAATCTCAACATCTTCATCGAATATATTTCGCAAAAAAACTTTTTGGACAATTCTTACACGCGCTTTCGCAACCGTATTGGCTTAACGATTGGCGAGAAGTATTTGCGCGAGCGCGGCGACGTGGCGTTGGTATGGGCATACAAAGACACGGTTTTAGAAGGCGGGCAGACAAAGGAAGAGGAAAAACGCAAAGAGATATTTTTTAACGAAGTGTTGGCGCAAGATGAGATCAATCGTTTGCTCGATCCCAAAGTGCTCACCAACTTTACGCGCTACACCACAAAAGGCAAGCAACCTGTCAAAGATTTTAAGCGCGATGAGAATGGGGTCATTCGAGAAAATTTGATCGTCAAAGGAAATAATCTACTTGCTTTGCACACGCTTAAGACACAGTTTCGAGGGCAGATCAGGCTAATTTGCATTGACCCGCCATATAACACGGGAGCAGAGGGGGATACGTTTTCGTACAACAATGCTTTTAAACATTCTTCGTGGCTAACGTTCATGAAAAACAGGCTAGAAATCGCAAGAGACTTGCTAACACCTGATGGCTTTATTACGATAGCGATAGACCATGCAGAAGTTTTTTATTTGGGCGCACTCGCCGATGAAATATTTGGAAGAGAGAATCGGATTGGAGTAGTGACTGTTTTGCATAACCCAAAAGGGCGAAATTTGTCAAAGTTTTTTTCATCGAACAGCGAGTTCATGCTTGTTTATGCAAAAGATATTAACTTGGCAGAATTTAATCAAGTGGCGATAAGCGATGAGGTTAAAGAGACTTTCAACCATGAAGATGAAAATGGCAACTATAGATATGTGCCATTTATGCGAGCAAGAACTGTTTGGTCAAGAGAGAACAAGCCCAACAACTGGTATCCAATTTATGTCAACCGTGATTTAAACGAGCTAACCACAGAGAAGAAAACTGGCTATTATGAAGTTTTCCCTATAACAAATAATGGGAAGGAAATGGCATGGAAGAATATTCAATCATCTTTCATTGCCTTGAACAAGGGCAAGTACTTTATGGCTCAAATGGAAAACGGGAAGGTAGTGATTTATCATAAATTGCGAGAACAACAAGTGTATAAAAGTGTTTGGACAGATAAAAAATACCAATCGGAATTTCACGGCACTAACCTGCTGAAAAAAATGCTGGGGGCAAATCAATTCAGTTATCCCAAATCGCTGTACTTAATTGTAGATGTCTTAAAAATTATGACTGACGAAAACGACATCATTTTAGATTTCTTTGGTGGAAGCGGCACGACTGCCCACGCCGTATTGGAATTAAATAAGGATGGAGGGACTCGCAACTTTATTCTTTGTGAGCAAATGGATTACGCAGAAACAGTAACTGGAAAACGCGTCCAGCAAGCCATCAATGATAACAATAGCGGCGACTTCATCTACTGCGAACTGATGAAATACAACGAAGCCTTCATGGAACTGATTCAAGGGGCGAAGACCGGCAAAGAGCTTCTGAAAATTTGGAAAGAGATGGCGGAAGGCTCATTCTTGAATTGGTATGTGAATCCTGAAGTGCCGGAAGACGCCCTCAAGGATTTTGAGGAGTTGGGCAAGGGCAAAGATGGACTCGAAAAACAAAAACAACTGTTGGCAGAGTTGCTCGACAAGAATCAGTTGTATGTGAATCTCTCTGAGATTGACGACGCGCAATTTAAAGTAAGCCAAGAAGATAAAGCGTTGAACAAAGCGTTTTACGGAGAGGCGCGCGATGCCTGAGCAATTTTTGTATCAAGAGTTAGATTCTTTTTCGCGTTTCGGCGGGTTGCGCAAAGAAATACCTCACTCGGTAAACCTAAACTTGAATCCTAAATATGAACTGCGCGGCTATCAGATAGAAGCTTTTGCGCGCTTTTTCCATTGTCATAAAAACGAATACCCTGGCAAGTCCCATCCTATACACTTCTTGTTTAACATGGCGACGGGTAGCGGCAAAACGCTCATCATGGCGGGCTTGATGCTGTATCTCTACGAGCAAGGCTATCGCAACTTCCTTTTCTTCGTCAACTCCACTAACATTATCGAAAAGACAAAAGACAATTTTCTAAACCCTTCGTCGTCCAAATATCTTTTCAAGCCAGATGTTGCCATAAGCAACCGCCGCGTAAAAATTACGCCTGTTGAAAATTTTGAGGGCGCGAACCCCAACGATCTCAACATTTGTTTCACTACGATTCAAAAGCTTCACTCTGACCTCACAACCGAAAAAGAAAACTCCATCACCTTTGACGATTTTCGCAAACACAAAGTGGTGTTGATCGCGGATGAGGCGCATCACATCAACGTCCAGACAAAATCCGACGAGGAGTTATTTGAAAGTTGGGAAAATACCGTTCAAAAAATTTTTGAGCTAAACGAAGATAATTTTTTGCTTGAATTCACCGCTACGCTGGACTATGCCCATCCCGCCATTGTCAACAAGTATCGAAACAAAGTCATCATTCGCTACGACCTGCCCGAATTTCGTAATGATCGTTTCTCAAAGGATGTCACTCTTGTTTATTCCGATTTTGATTTAGAGGATCGAATCATTCAGGCGTTGGTTCTCAGCCAATACAAACAGGAAGTCGCAGCAAAACATCGCCTCAATCTTAAGCCGGTCATTTTGTTCAAAGCGCAAAGAACCATCGCCCAATCGCAAGAGAACAAAGAAACCTTCCACAAAATTATTGACGGTTTAACCGCCAAGCGTGTCGCCCGTATCCGTAAATCCGATATTCCTATCATTCAACGCGCTTTTCGATTCTTTGATGACAACAACATCAGTGAGGCACAGTTGGCAGAACGCTTGAAGCGTGAATTCCATAAAGATTTTTGCCTTTCGGTCAACGAGGAAACGGAGAAGGAAAAGCATCAAATTCTCCTGAACTCATTGGAAGACAAAAACAATCGCATCCGCGCCATCTTTGCCGTGCAAAAACTCAACGAAGGTTGGGATGTGCTGAATTTATTTGATATTGTGCGGTGTTACGAAGCGCGCGATTCGGGCAAGAACAAAATTGGCACAACCACTCTTTCCGAAGCGCAGTTGATCGGGCGTGGGGCGCGTTATTTCCCTTTTGTGCTACCTGCAAACAATGATCGTTTCCGCCGAAAATTTGACGACAACCTTGAGCATGATTTGCGTGTGATCGAAGAATTTCATTATCACAGTATCAACGATTCGCGCTACATCGCCGAGATTCGCAAGGCGTTAGTTGAACAGGGCATCATGGATGAAAATGAGGTCACGAAAGAACTCAAGCTCAAAGAGCCCTTCAAGAAAACGCAGTTCTATAAATACGGATTGGTTTACATCAATGATCGCGTGACAAAGGACTACAAGCACATCACCTCGTTTGCCGACTTAGGGGTGAAGAGAACAAATTATGTTCACGTCATTGCCACAGGCCATGGCGGGGCAAGCGCTGTGTTAGCCAACACCAAACAAGGCGCGGCTGTGTCAGAAGAAACTCGCAAAGACATTAAGGTAAAACTTCTGGAGCGCAACATCATTCAATCCGCCATCGCGCGCAATCCTTTTTTTACCTTCGCTTCACTCAATAGATACTTTCCAAATCTCCGTTCCACACAGGAACTCATCGTATCCGATAAGTATCTGGGCGGACTAGAAATCACATTCCAAGGCAACATTTATCTGCTTGAAGAAAACAAAACAGAAAAACTTTCGGCGGCAATAGGTTTATTGAATCAAATTGAAACGGAAGTTCGCCAACAGATCACTGACTACGAAGGCACAAAAGACTTCAGAAGAGAATGGATACGCGACATCTTCACAGATAAAATTTTGAAGTTTGATAAAAACAACGAGCGTGCCAGAGAGGACGCGCAATTCGATTATTTTGTGTCAAGCAAAGATTGGTTTGCCTTCAACACTATTTATGGCAGCAGCGAAGAAAAGGCTTTTGTGCGAATGTTGGATAGGCAAATGGATACTCTGAAACAAAAGTATGAGGGCATCTATCTTGTTCGCAACGAAGGGCATTTCAAAATTTACAACTTTGCTGATGGGCAAGCCTTTGAACCCGATTTTGTTTTGTTCCTGCGCGAGAAAAGCGGCAAACTGATCACTTATCAACTGTTTATCGAACCAAAAGGCAAACATCTCAAAGAGCGTGATCGCTGGAAAGAAAAATTTCTGAAAGAAATCACGGAGGAGTTTGGCGATAACGTTTTGAAGTTCGAGGATAAATCAAAATATCGTTTGATTGGTGTGCCGTTCTATAACAATGAGGACGAGAATAAATTTAGAGAAAGCCTCGAGTCTGTGTTGAATTAATAAAACATGAACAAACAACAACTCCTCACCGCCCTCAACGAAGAACGTGCTAAATTTTTAAAATCCATCGAAGGACTCTCCAACGAGCAGATGACCGAAAAGGGAGTTATTGACGATTGGAGCATCAAAGATATGCTGGCGCATATTGCCACGTGGGAATCGGAAATGGTAACATTCATCGCGCAGTTGCAACAGGGCAAGAAGCCGCGCACCAATTTGATGAGCGACAAAGTGGATGCACTGAACGCAGAGTTTTACAAGAACAACAAAAATCGCCCGCTTGATCGCATCCTCACCGATTTTCATGGAGTGCGTAAGCAGACGATCAAACAAGTGGAGTTGTTGAGCGAGAAAGAGTTAACCGATCCCAAACATTCACCGCACACCAAAGGCAACGCGCTGTGGGAGATTATTGAGAGTGACAGCTTTGGGCATGAGGCGGAACATCGAGGGCAGGTTGAGGAGTGGAGGAGGAAAGTAATCAGTGAGTAGCGGGCAGTAATCAGTGGTGCAAATTTCAAAATTCAAAAAGAACGCTGATCACTCTTGATCGGCGTTCTTTTCTTTATCAGATTCATCCGAATCTTCTGGCGGCAGAATTTTTTCGAGATGTTGAATCAGTTCGGGCAAATCGTGAATGACCGTCTCCCATACGATGTCTTCGTCTACATTCATATACTCGTGAACAACTTTGTGGCGCATCCCCACAATGATTGGCCAAGGAATTTCTGGATGAGCATCACGAAATCTAGGAGAAGTAAGTCGCGCCGCTTCGCCAATCACCTGAACCAAATGTGCCAACGCTACGCGCAGAACTTCATCGTTATCGTAAGCCTCACGGTCTTTGTCTTTGGCAAATTGCATCGCCTTGCGCGCCGTATCCAACATTTGACCGGCGTATAACAAATCGTCAGGCGGCATACATAACCTCCGATGACGCGAGAACTCGTTGGCGAATGCGATGATTCACAAACTTGATCGTCACCAAATCCACATTGCGATTCGCCAGCAGGTGTGACAATTCTTCTTGCATTCGTCCTAAGCCAATGAAGCCGGGGATGTGTCCCGATTCAAATTCAACCAACACATCTATATCGCTATCGGGTTTAAAGTCACTACGCAAAACTGAACCGAATAGAGATAACTTTCGGATATGGTTGCGTTTGCAAAAATCGGCAACTTTGTCTTTAGGGATTTCAATTTTGGGTGAAGTAAGTTGAGCCATCATTCCAACTCCGCGATCAATGCAATTATATCCTCTACCACTACCATCCAACTTCCAACTTCTATCTTCCAACCTCCATCCTCATCCACACCAACCTCGCCCCATCTCTGAACCCCAACTCGCGCAACGGCTCTTCCGCGTCGCCCATGGGATGGTCGAGGCGAATCGTCCACGCCCGATCACGTAAGCGGCGAATGGCGGCGACGAGCATCATGCGCTCTAATCGTGAACGCCATTCGGGATACAGAATCACGACGACCTCTTCATAAGAATGAAAGCCCGCGCTCACGGTGAACAGACCCACCAATGTATTTGTGGCTGTCTCGATTGCCCACCATGTCTCTTCGCGTTGACCCGCTAAAAAGTTGGAGAGCCAACGCCACCACGGCTTATACCAATCGCGGATATGGAGTGGGCGCACCCAACTTAAACCTTCGGGACGAAACCGCCGCGCGAATTCGTACGAGATTTCCCACTTGTCATTCGGCGCGTGACGCAGTTCGATCCCTTCCACATTAATCGGCTGCGGGATCGTTCCACTTGTGCGCTCCCACAACGTATGCGCGGCAATGGTTTTAAATCCAAGCGATTCATAAATATGTTGTGCTGACACATTTTCATGATTCACTTGCAAGTTAATTTGCTGCGCGCCTTTTTTAACTGCCAGATCAATCGCCGCTTCGGTCAACGCGCGCGCAATGCCGCGCCGCCGATAATCGGGGTGAACGGCGACGTTGGCGATCAACCAAGTGGCGGCGTCCCCTTCGGAGGCTTGGGTGTTGATGTTGCCAATCACCTTGCCATCTTCGATCCACACAAAACCCAACTGCCAAGCATTCGGCAGCGAGCCGACCAGCCACAAAAAAGGACCCGAATGAGCGAGCCATTCCATCTCGCGCACCGCGCCGTGCCCTTGCGCGTCCATTCCTGAACCGAAGCAAATATTCATCAACGATGCCACGCCACTGAGATCACGCCGCAGATCGAGCGGGCGCAAACCTTGATCGGGGAGGCGGGAAAAGAGAATGGAAGTCATGTAGGTGGTTAGGTGGTTAGATGGTGAGGTGGTTCGGTGATTCGGTAGTTTGAAATTTGAAGTTTGGAATTTGGGTTTTTGGGCTTTTGTTCATT
>CAKKQG010000122.1 GCA_919901875.1 Anaerolineales bacterium | reverse complement strand
TCTTTCATCGCCCAAGCAAAATGGCGCGTGCCATTCACGTCTACCCACAACTGCGGCGAAGTCGAGGCGTTGATCAACACGTCGCCCGTCGCAATTTGAATCGGCGGCGACCACGAGCCATTAGCGTTTTGGCGCAGGTAACTGGTGCGGGCGAGAACGTGCGCCAGTCCTTTTGAATCGATCACCAATGACGTGCTGCCCGATTCAAAATCTATGTTCAACGACGTGGGCGCAGACCAACCTTTGTCTTTACTCCACACCCGATACGAATTTTTGAAAAGGGCATGAACGCGCCCTTGCGAATCGGCGGCGAGCGCGCGCAGTTCATCGCCCGATGTGATGACGGCGATGTTGCTCCACGACGCGCCCTTGTCTTCCGAGATTCGATGGATGATGTCGCCTTTATCGTTAAGTTGTTTGCTCACGATGTGAACACGACCCGCCGAATCCACAACAAGAAATTTGTCGAAGGTGTTGGTGTTGGGCAAATCGAGATCGAGCCCGTTATACATGGTGTCGTTGGGTGAAGTAAGAAAGTGAATCGATCCATCTGGCGCGAAGACCGGACTAGATGGAAACAGATCGTTGGAAATTTTTTGTGGGATCGTCCAAGTGTTGTTGACGAAGCAGGCTTTGAACAAGCCCAAGCCCGACCAGAACAGGCACAGGCTGTTATCAGGATGAATACGCGCGATGGGGACGAAGACATCGCCTTGTGCTACGGTGATCGCGCCGCTCCATTTGCCGCCGACTCCTTTTTGGTATTGCATGATCTGATGAATATCTTTCACCAGCAAGTTGTAGAAAAGATGCAGCGTGCCAGCTTTATCTTGGGTGAGGGCGAGCCCTTCGATTGTGTCGTTGAGTCTCACCACGTTTTCGGTGATCGGTTTTGCGGTGGCGGATGGCGCGAGCGTGTTCGTCGCTGTCGCCGCCACCGTTGTTGGAGCCGTTGTCGGTGATGCGGCTTTGGTCGGCGTGTTGATCGCTTTGGTAACGATCACCGCGCTCTTGGTTAAAGTTGGCGCGAGTGTGGGTAGCGGTTGCTCAAACATGCCCGTGCTATACGCCGCAACGCCGCCCCCGACGACGCAGATACACAAGAGCATGAAGCCGACGATGGCAAAGAGGAGTGGAGCGTTGTTAGAGCGTTGGCGTGGTTTGCGTTTGGGCATATTATTTTTTCCTCTTTTCCTTCACATTTTTCTTCATCGGCACTTTCACATCAAGCGCCAATTGCTTGCTCACAGATTTCCTTTTCTTTGGCGGCTTCGGTTCTTCAATGTGCAAACGATTTATAAACGGCACAAGCGTTGTCACTGTATCATCGTTCTTCAACTCAATGATACTCGCTCCGCGCATGGCGCGTTTGCGTTTGGGCGCGTCGTCGAACTTTATCGCGCGCGCGCCTTTGGATGTGACGACGATCACTTTATCACTCGCCTCACCCATCGTTGCGCTCACGATTTTCGCCTTGCCCGTTAAATCCATCGCCGTCGTGCCGATGCCGTAACGCCCTTGCGTTGGAAATTCTTTAATCGGAACACGTTTGCCCATGCCGTTGTCGGTGATGATCAAGGTTTCGGCGCGGGCAACCGCCAGGGTTGCCCCTACAACGTTTAACGCCACAACCATGTCACCCACATTCGCTAATTTGATCGCCTGCACGCCTGCCGCGCCGGTGCCCATCGCCCGCACTTCATCTTCTTTGAAGCGGATGCTTTGCCCCAGCGCCGTGATCAACAACAGATCATCATGCCCGCTTGCCATCTTCGCGCCGATGATGCGGTCATCCTCATTCACCTTCATCACTTCCCCGATCTTGGATGAGGGTGCGGGCAGATCGCTCGCGGCGATTTTTTTGATCATGCCCAACGCGGTGGCGATCACTAAACACGGGGATGCCGTCTTGGCGTCATCACCTTGATCACTTTGGGTCGCCGCCCGCGCCTGATGCGGAATTGTCACAATGGTCACCACACGCGCGGCGGCATCCAATGGGGAGAGAGACGAGAACGGTGTGCCATTCGTGGCGTCTTCAGTTTCAGGAATCGAGTAAGCCGAGATCGCCGCTGATCTTCCTTTTTGTGTGACGATGTAAATTAAATCTTTGGTGTTTGCTTGAACGATAGCGATAGGCGCATCGTCTTTAGATAACTTGGGTTGTTTGGGTGTGCGTGAGAACAAACCACTTTGTGTGATTGTGACCCATGTCTTTTCATCTGGAATCAAATCGGACGCTTGAAATGAGTCGGACGTGGCGGTGCGTTTACCGGCATCCATGATCTGCGTGCGCCGCTTATCTCCATATTTCCCCTTGAGTTCCTTTAGTTCCACAGCAATTACATCGCGCATCTTCTTGGCTGAAGCCAAAAGTTCTTCGAGAAACTTGATGATGGCTTTCTTTTCTTTATACTCATCATCAATTTTCTTTTGCTCAAGTTTGGCGATCTTGCGAAGCGGCATATCGAGTATTGCGTCGGTTTGCAGGCGCGATAGTTTGAAGCGCTTCATCAACTTCTTGCGAGCATCATCGGTTTCGTGCGAACTGCGAATGATGCGAATCACCTCATCCAAAAACTTGAGGGCAATGAGCAAGCCTTCGAGGATGTGAGCGCGTTCTTTGGCGCGGGCGAGATCGTATTGGCTACGGCGTTTAATAACTTCAAGGCGATGATCGAGAAAGACGCGCAACGCTTGTTTGAGGGTGAGCGTGCGTGGTTCGTTATCCACTAACGCCAGCAGGTTGATGCCGAAGGTGGATTGCATCGGCGTGAGTCTGAAGAGCGACGTAATGAGGGCGTTGGGGTCGGCGGTCTTGGAGAGTTCGATCACGATCCGCATCCCCTGCCGATCTGATTCATCGCGCAGATCAGCTAACCCTTCAAGTTTGCCATCGCGGGCGAGTTCGGCGATTCGTTCGATGAGTGATGACTTGTTGGTTTGATAAGGCAGTTCGGTGACGATGAGTCGGCTGCGTCCCCGTTCCATTTCTTCGACGTGAACTTTGGCTTGCACGATCACTTTGCCGCGTCCGCTTCCGTAAGCGGCAGCGAGTCCTTCGTCTTCATCTGTTGATTTCAAAATGATGCCGCCAGTGGGGAAATCGGGACCTTGCACGTATTTCATCAGATCATCAATGGTGAGGTCGTCGAGATTCGTCCACTGGTTGAGCATGAGCAAGAGCGCGTCAACGATTTCGTTTAAGTTGTGCGGCGGAATAGAAGTTGCCATGCCGACCGCGATGCCCGTTGCCCCGTTGACTAAAAGGTTGGGCAGGGCAGACGGCAACACCGTGGGTTCGGTGAGGGTGCTGTCGAAGTTATCGCTGAAGTCCACCGTATCTTTTTCAATGTCGGCGATCAACTCCATCGCGAACTTGTGCAAGCGGGCTTCGGTGTAACGCATGGCGGCGGGCGCGTCGCCATCAATCGAACCAAAATTTCCTTGCCCATCCACCAGCAAACCGCGCATGGAAAAATCTTGCGCCATGCGCGCCATCGTGTCGTACACGGCGGCGTCACCGTGCGGATGATATTTGCCCAACACTTCGCCGACGATGCGCGCCGATTTTTTGTAAGCGGTGTCGGGGCGCAAGCCCATGTCGTGCATGGCGTAGAGGATGCGGCGCTGCACAGGTTTTAAACCATCGCGTGCATCGGGGATGGCGCGCGAGACGATGACGCTCATGGCGTACGAGAGGTACGCCGTTTGCATTTCGTGTTCGATATCAATTTTGCGAATCGTTCCAACGGTGAGGTCAGTTTGCGTTGCCATGTGTTTATCTCTTTGTGGGGAGTGAGGTGCGAGGATTGTAGCAGAGGAATCAGAATGCAAAATTCTAAATTTCAAAAAGGGAAAACCACGAAGAATTAAAGAACACGAAGAGGATCGCTAAATCAGTGCGTTCAGCGTAATCAGTGGAGTCAGTGATGCTGTTGGGGTGAAGAGAAAAGCGCGAAGGGGAAACACTGAAGTGATGACGG
>CAKKQG010000121.1 GCA_919901875.1 Anaerolineales bacterium | reverse complement strand
AGGCAGTGTCCCCAAGCGCAAAGACAGATCATCGATTTCGCCTAAGACAGCTTCTTTGGCATCAAGTCCGCTTTCTTCGGCAATGTCCTCAATCCCCCGCAGCGCCAAACCACGAAGCACCCCTGCCTGATTCGGCGCGCGCGTCAATGCCGCCAGCAGCGCCGCGTGAAGTTTGTTTTTGGGGTCCAAGGTCACACGGGAAGTAATCACTACTGACCCGCTAACCTTGTATTCAAAGTTTGTATTACGGTTGGTCATTTTAAAACTCCTTAATCTAAAAGATTTACTGATGCTTCCGTCATCAGTGTTTCATCATCGCCACCTGCTTGATCTTTCCGCGCTGTGGCGGGAGCCCCTGATCGCAAGAGCGCCCCCAGTGTTTCGGGGCGCTCTCCTTTGGCTATGGAATCGAAAAGCGCGATCAGATCGTCGTCCTTGCCGGGGTGCAAGCGGAAGGTGACTCGGAAAATACGGGAGGACGGAAGCAACGGGCGTGCCATGTCGCAGTTCAGTTATTTTCTGATCTACTCTGATTGAGCAGCAACTTGTAAAGCCCACGAGCTACGGCGAGGGTAGTCGCCTCATCACCATTAGGGATAACCAAGTTGCTGCCGAAGTAACGTTGTAAAGGTGAACGCAGTAAGATCGCCCCACCCCCTATAACGTTCACAACGCCAAACCGTTTCCAAGCGCGTACCCATTTACGCTCAATGAAACCAAAGACTTCGCTTTCCCAAACTGACATAATCTCTGGCGAGATCACTAAACTACCATCACGCAACTTGGGCTCCAGCCGCCCAAAGGAAGAATCGTGGTTAGGATCGAAGCGTTCTAGTAACCAACGCGCCCCTAACTTTTCGCCGCCGGTCATCGTTTCAACCGGCGTGAGCTTGCCGCCTTCAAATTCCATAACCATCAGTTCCAGGGTGTCGAAGCCAATGGAGATGATGCCGATCTCTTTTTTCTTCAAGAGCGCCGCGCGATCTGCGACCCAAAGCCCATCGTCATTCAAAAAATAATCGAAGGCGGCGCCCACCGCTTGTCCAGTGAGACGTGCTTCTTCGATCTCCACGTCATAGCCCAAGTCATCTGTGCGCCAAGTGTGTTTGCCAATTAACCACGACTTCACCGCCAGTTTGTTTTTGGCGGCATCTGCGCCGGTGACGAATTGTGCTGGCAAACCCACTGCGATTTTTACCGGTGCGTTGAACGCGCCGTATTTCTTTTGAAGTTGCGTCAACGTGGCATAAAACACCGCTCTCATTTCTGGCGTGCCCGCTTGACGATCATGGTTCAAGTTCTCGATGGGACGCCCAAAGGCGTAGGCCGTGTCGCCTACATAGAATGTTGTTGAACCCACTTGAATTTTCAACGGGCGCTTGCGACGCGCCATCCCATCAAGGGATGAGATTTGCGACGCGCCGTTGGATGAGATGTGCGCCGAGATCGCGGCGGACCCGCTGCTACCAACGATGCGCACGCCGGACGAACCGGGGTCATACCCCAAGAGAATCGGGATAACAGGTTCAGCAGGTTGCTTTGAAACAGTGGGACTTTTTGGCTTTACAGTTTGCTTTGACATAAGTGACTCCTTTAATTTTGATTGGTTATCACGATCCAGACGTTAAAACGTCTGTGTCGCCATCTACATAATTTTTACTTCTGACACTGAGGGCAGCGCCACTTTCCATCTGCGCCGCACTTCCAGCCTAACTCTTGGGCTGCTGTTTTTGCCCTCTTTCGGATACCCACTTTTTCAAGATACATTTCGGTGTTGCAGTCAGCACAATCCACCGAGTAATTACTGTAACGCTTCCCCTGATCCGAGAAACTATTCCGATAGATATTTCCACAAACAGATCGGACTGAAGGTGCAGCGGGCAAGCCGTTCTTCCCGTTCTGAAATACCGTCTCCAAGACGGCGGTATCTCCCAAACTCGCTAACCCTTGCAGCCGGTGAGTCGTACAAGACATAACTACTTCACCGCGCT
>CAKKQG010000120.1 GCA_919901875.1 Anaerolineales bacterium | reverse complement strand
GGAAAATATCTTCGTAGAGTCGATGACGACGGCGATCTGTAACCCAATGTCTTCGGGAACGACTTCGGTGACCGGGACGACGTTGCCATTCTCCAGCAATTGAAAATCGGTCTTGCTTAAATTTGGCACGCCTGTTTTGTCGGAGCGTTGAACGGCGACATAAGCCCGAATGTCAGGGAAGTTGCTGCTGTCAATGATCGAGATGGTCGCCGCCGCCCCGACTTGCGCCTGCGCGGGTGAAGCCTGAACGAAACATGACATCCCCACGACAAGAGTTAAAATGACACGAGAGAGTGTCTGTTTCATTTCACGTCTCCCTTAGAGGGTTGATTAAATGTAAAGCCAATAGCGCCCACGCTGAATCGATCATCGGGTTTAAGCGGTATGGCTTCTTTGCTTTCGAGTCGTTTGCCATTAACCCATGTGCCGTTGAAGCTGCCCATGTCCATAATCCAATAGCCACCGTCTTCGCCGACGAACAAACGACAGTGAAAGCGCGAGACCGTCTTGGCTTTTTCCATCAGTCGCACGTCAATCTCCGGCATCCAGGTGTCGTCGGTAGGGGCAGAACGCCCGATGACGATCTCTTTGCGTTTGAGAGGATACTTTTCACCCAACTCGGTAACAAGATAATACCCTTGAGGCAGTGGGTTGCCCGTCTCTTCGACGGTTGCCAGCGCCGCCGCTCGCACACCTAAAGTATCCCAGGGCAGCGACAACGGTTGAGTTGCCCCGATCTGTTGCATTTCGGCGAGCAACGCCTCGGGTGAGGCGTAGCGATCATTCGGATCGAGCGAGAGCAAACGCTGCACCACGTCGCCGATGTTAACCGCCGGTTCTTCGCGACGGCGGCGAGAGGGAACGGTAGCGTCGGCGCGTTGATTGACGATATACAAGTGTTGACCTTTGCGGTTGCGCGGCGGCACCTTGCTAATGAGACACTCTGCCATGACGACGCCAAGCGAATAGAGATCGGATCGAATATCTACCGCGCGCGAGTCGACGAGTTGTTCGGGCGAGGCGTACGACAGTGTTCCGGCAAAGATGTCGGTGCCGGTGATCGTTTGCTCGGCTGTGTTTTTGGCAACGCCGAAGTCAATGATTTTAGCGGCATTGTCGGCGGTGACCATGATGTTCTGCGATTTAAGATCACGATGAACCACGCTGAGTTTGTGCAGCACACTGAGAGCCTCGGTGAGTTGCAGCCCCAGGGCAAGGGTGTTGTTCTCGGTCAGCGCGCCCAACCGTTCGATGATAGATGCCAATGTAAGCCCTTCGACATATTCCATGGCGATGAAGCTCACCGTGACCGGCAGGTCGTCTTGCGAGTGATTTAAGCCGTAATCGTAAATCTCGACAATGTGCTTGCTGGAGGCTTGCTGTAAGACTTTGATCTCGCGCACGAAACGCGCCACAAAGCGATTCTCGATCAGGTGCGAGTGGATGATCTTGACAACAACAATGCGCCCGGTGCCGGTGTCGCGGGCAAGAAAGACAGCCGCCGATCCGCCGACGCCGAGTTGATCATAAATTCGGTAACGACCCTTAATTGTTTTGCCAATAAACATTGCCCATCATTCTAGCATAACCAATTAGAAAAATTTAGTTAAGAATCTGGAATTTGGTAAATGCTCGGCGTCATTGCGAGCGCACTTTGCGAAGCAATCTCGGTCGCGCCATGAGATTGCTTCGTCGCAAAGAACGCTCCTCGCAATGACGCTGAGTAGTTATGGAATTTGGCGGTCAATGTATGCCGCCACTTCCTTAAGAGTCTTTAGGGCTTGCGCCTCATCGGCGGCGAGACTGATATGCGGAAACGTTTCTTCGATCTCGATGATGATTGACATGAGATCAAACGAGTCTAAGCCGATGTCTTCGATGAACGACTTATCCAACGGCACTTGGTCGGGCTTCACCTTGAGTTTGGCGGCGACGATCTCCTGGAGTTTTGATTCGGTGGGAGTCATAAATAATGAACAATGAAGAATGAACAATGAACAATGATATTCGTATCACGCATCACGTATCACACAATACGCTTCAAGATTTTCTTCCGCGATCAACTCGCGCCCTCGATACAACGGCGCGGGTTTGAATCCGTGCGAGTAGGCCAGCGCGAGAATCTCCTCCATGCGTTCAACGGTGATGGGCGATTCGCCGTCCGAAAAATTTTCAAAGCGATTGGACAGTGCGAGGGCAATCGTTTCAGTGAAGCAGCCGTACATCAAACGGGGAGACGGCAGCCCCGTGTCGAGATGGAGATCAAACGTGAGAGGTGATTCGGCTAATCCACCGCCGAACACTAACACGTCGGGACGCCGACTCTTGCCCTCGACCATTGTCTTGGGGTAGCCGATGTCGCACACGATCCCCCCGCGCTTGAGATCGGTTTGGCGGAGAAGCGGCTGCGCCGAACTGGTGGCGGCGATGATGATGTCGGCTTGATAGGCGTCGTTTGAATCGGTGGAGGTGAATGTGTGGCGAAGATCGCGCGCGATAGTGTCGAGTTTATTTTTGTTGCGGGCGATGGCGATCACTTTTTGCGCACGCGGCGCGAGGGCGTTCATACAGGCCGAACCGATCTCGCCACTCGCGCCTAAAATCGCAACCGTTTGATCTTTAATCTTTAATC
>CAKKQG010000119.1 GCA_919901875.1 Anaerolineales bacterium | reverse complement strand
ACGCCGACACCGTTGCCTGAGGCGTGAATAAAATCATCGCCGCCGAGTGAGAGGGTGACGTGAGTGATGCGCCCGCCGTTGCCGAAAAATAAAAGATCGCCTGCGCGCGGAGTCTCTTCGACAATTTTGCCAGCGCGGTATTGTTGATCGGCGTCGCGGGGAATTACGATGCCCATGAACGCATGAAAAGTTTGGCTGAAGCCCGAGCAATCGTAACCAAACGGACTCAACCCACCCCACAGATACGGCACGCCGACGAATCGCTTCATCAGAGTCAACGTCGCATCAATTCCTTTTGCGTCGGGGTGATGCCGCTTCTCAAGCGGAAGCAGGTTGTCGCTCTTCACCCACCACGTATGATTATTCGGCAGTCGAATCGCGCTTTGATCATTTTTGGTTTCGATCACTTTGACTCTGACTCCAAATGGAATCTTGCCTACACGCAGTGACGATTCATCGCCAACCGCGTGCGCCAGTTCGGCGATCACTACCGCGTTCGCCGACTCTTGATACGCGCGCGCATCGGCTTCGCCACAACGATAGAGCGAACTGGATCGCACCCAACCCAAATAACCATCGCGCTCCAAACGCACACGCGACCAATTATCTTCGCGCATTTCCAGAATGCGAACCGCATCGCCCAAAAGAGTCTGAGTCAAACGGTTGTCGCTATCCGGTTCGCGCCACACGTCGGCGACGTTGCGAATCACTAATGCCCACTGTGCCGCGTCAAGCAAGGCGTGAACACGGTTATTTTTTGGATCAACGTTTACCACGCGCATGGCGGCATCACCTTGATCGCGGTGAAGGACGAACCCGGTCAACGCACCCGAATCAAATCGCACATCGAAGATACTCTCGCGCGCGTCTTTAAATTTTTCTTGCTTGAGCCAATAGAGCGCATCATTCTGATCATCACCGCGACGATGCAGAAAATCTAAAATTTTACTGAGCCACTCAAGGGTAATTTCGTGATGAACGTGATGACCGATTTTTGAGGGCGACCAGAACTCGGCGCGCGGGATGTGCTGGGCGATGAACTCGCCATGATGCGAGTTAGCGTTGGTGAAATCTTTTTCGCCTTGCACGACGAGCGTCGGGCGCAAAACTTTTTGCAGATCGGATGCGGTGTAGTTGGGATGAGTGATCGTTTCGTCGCAAGTGATCTTGAGAAGATCGCGCCAATAATTTTCGCCGTGTGCCGCGCCGTGAAGTTCGATCATGCGCTTCATCCAATCGGGTTGTTCGCGCTCGACGCGATTCGGATCGAAGTAGCTCGGTTCTTTGTCTTTGATGTCTTGACTCACAAAAGCGTTGGCGGCTTGCACCACGCACGTTTGCACCACGTCGGGATGTTCGACGAGCGTGACGAGCGCGACATTGCCGCCGTTGCTGTGACCGATGACGTGCGCCCGTTGATAACCGAGGGCGCGAATAAGCGCGGCAACATCGTCCGCCATTTCTTTGAACGAGTAACTTAAATTGGGATTGCTGCTCTTGCCGTGTCCGCGACAATCGGGGACGATGACGCGAAAACTTTTAGCGAGTTGCGGCGCGATGTGACTCCAATCGGCGTGACCGCTGACGGTGGAACCGTGAATGAGAATGATAGGAACGCGATCTGGATGATCGTCGCCGAAAGTCTCGAAGTAGAGTGAGGCGGAGTTGAGGGTGAGATACATAGAGATTGGAGATTGATATTGCGTGTCACTTATCACGACGGAATACGCACTACGCAATACGTTTTCGTGTATTATAAACGTTGCAGAGGAGACCAGGATGAACGGAATACGCAATACGAAATACGTTAAAGAGAATCCAAAACCATGATCAAATCTATTGTCTTCGACATCGGCGGCGTTCTCGCCTACGATGTGTGGGAGTATTTGTTGCTCGACGAAGAGAGCGGGGTCGCGGCGAAATATAATTTGGATCGCGAAGTGGTTTTTAAGTTTGCCCACGAATTGTGGCTGAAGTTTGAATGTCGTCCGGCGCACAGCAGCGCAGAACGAGAATCGTTTGAACGCGAATATTGGGCGCTGTTCCTTGAACGCTTTAGAATCGATCTAACGATTGACGATCTCATTGCTCGCACCGACGCATTTATTCGCCCGGTGGAAGGGATGCGAGAGTTATTGGCGCAACTTAAAGCGCGGGGGCATATACTGGTCATCTGCTCCGACAACAACGAGTTTTGGTTTCCGCGTCAAGCCGAAAAAATAGGCTTGGATGGTTTAGTCGATCAGAATAGGATCATTCTGTCGCAACATATCGGCGCTTCAAAGCTTAGCCCAAACTTCGAGATGTTCATCGCGGCAGTGAAAGCGGCGCAGGTAGACAAGACGGACTGTGTGTTGATTGATGACCGCGCCAAAAACATTGCGCGGGCGATGCAGTTTGGTTTGCCCTCAATTTTATTTCCGGCACATGCTGACCACTACGGCGCAGAATACTTGCGGAAACTTTTTGAAAAGATGAATCTTTTATGACCGATCTCGATCTCAAACATCTCCGCGCGGCAATACAAATCGCACAACACGCACGCCATCACGGCAACCATCCATTTGGGTCGCTGCTTGTGGATGAGAACGGGGACATTTTATTAGAGGCGGAGAACACCGTAAACACAGACCGCGATAGCACGGCTCACGCCGAGACGAACTTGGTGCGTTTGGCGTCGCGCAAGTTTTCGGCAGACGCATTAAGCAAATGCACGCTCTACTCCAGCACCGAACCTTGCCCGATGTGCGCCGGGGCGATCTTCTGGAGCGGCATCGGGCGCGTGGTGTATGCCTTGAGTGAGCAAGGTTTGTATTCGCTTACAAACAACTCCTCTGATAAACTATTGCTGTCGTGTCGTGAGGTGTTAGGACATGGCGCGCGCCCGACTAAAGTGATTGGACCGGCGATTGAAGATGAAGCCCGAAAAGTTCACGAAGGATTTTGGGAGTAAAATTAACGCGAAGGAGTTTAGGCGAGATGATGACCCGAATGACGCGCACTTTAGGTGATGAACGGAAAACGGCTGGCAGCCGCGCCGCCGTTTTATTTTTGGCGGCTGGTTTGCTTTGCGTTCTCAGCATTTTCCGGCCCGATCCCAAACCGCCACTAGCAATTGCTATAGGGCTTGCCGCCGCCGCGTTTGCGATGGCGGCGGCACTCCACTTTTTGCCTTGGGATCGTTGGCATCCGCGCGCTTTGTTAATCGTCGTCCCTATTGCTTATACGGTCATCTATTTATTCGACACCTTCATCGGCACGAACCCTTACGCCTATTCAATCTCCTTCATACTCATCTCCATCTGGATCGGTCTGGCGCAACCACAGTACACATCCCTTTTCCTCTCGCCGTTAACTATTGCCGCTTACCTTCTCCCTTTAATGGCGCCCGGTCATTCCAGCGATGAGGTGAGTTCTGTTTGGTTCATGGCGCCTGTATGTGTTGTGATAGGTGAACTCGTGGCGCGGGCTGTCACCGAGTTCAATAAATCACGTTCGGAACTAAACACGCGCGCAAAAATGTTGAGCATACTGATACGCGGCGCGCGCAGTATGAACACGCTCGACACCGATAAAGTGTTAGAAGGCAGTATGGATTCGCTGATTGAGTTGGGGTTCGACGGCGCGGCGTTCAATTTGATAAACGAAGATGGGCAAACATTTCGCACCTTTACCGCGCGCAACCTTCCGACAGATTACGAGCAACCTCTCCACCCTCTCACCTACGGCATCACCGGAATCGTGTATAGCAATTTAGAGCCGTTGATCATTGACGATTATGCCAATCATCCGGCGGCGGTGCCGGCAATAAAGAGCGCGGGGTTTGTGGTATTTGTCGGTGTGCCGGTGTGGGCAGAAGATAAAGTGATCGGCGTGCTGTTAGCCGGAAGAAAAAACAAGAAGCGAATCTCTTCGCACGATCGCGAAGCACTAGAACGCTTGGCGGCTCAGGCGAGCGGCGCGTTGATGAACGCCAGAAAATTTGAGAATGAGCGGCGCACGGCGCAACACCATGCCGAATCCTCTATGCGCGATCCGTTAACCGGTTTGGGCAACCGCCGCCAAATTGATGCCACGCTTGCCAAGTTGTTACCTAACGACGCCGTGCTGATGATCGATCTGGATCGTTTTAAATCCGTAAACGACACCGATGGACACGCGGCAGGCGATGTGCTGTTGGCGAAATTGGGAGGGTTTTTGAAAGAGCAAATGCGCGCCGAAGACAGCGCGGGACGTTATGGCGGCGAAGAATTTTTAATCGTGTTGAAAGCAATCGGCGACGATGCCCTCTCAGCCGCCGAGCGAATCGCTCAAGCCTGGCGCGACACGAAACCGCGCACCACCATGAGCATCGGTGTCGCCGTGCACCGCTTTGGTGCTGCTGCAGAAGATACCGTGAAGTGCGCCGATGCCGCGCTGTATGAAGCAAAACACACCGGACGAGATCGGGTGTGTGAGGCAGCGAAATAAAAAGAAACCCGCTTTCTCCAAGAAAGCGGGTTTCTTTTTCTACCGATTCAACTCGGCTAAATATTTATCGATCTTCTCTGCCGCGCGGAAACCGGCGGCAACCGCCGTGCTGACCAGATCGGGACCGGTGACGGCGTCACCCCCAGCGAACACACCTTGGCGAGTCGTCTGTCCATTTCCATCGGCGTCAATCAAACCGAAATCGTGCGTCTTCAATTCAGGAGTCGTCTTGCCAATCGTTTCATCGGGCCAATAGCCTAAGGCGAGAACGACGGTATCAATCGGCACGGTGAACTCCGATCCTTTCATCGGCAGCGGGCGGCGGCGGCCCGACGAATCCGGTTCGCCCAATTCCATTCGCTGCAACTCCATCTCGCACACGCGACCCGATCCATTGCCAATAAATTTTGTCGGCGCGACAAGATACTCAATGCGCGCGCCCTCTTCCACGGCGTGCGCGCGTTCTTTGCGCGAGCCGGGCATCTCGGCTTCGGTGCGGCGATAGTAGCAGATCACTTCCTTCGCGCCCAATCGAATCGAAGTCCGCAAACAATCCGTCGCGGTGTCGCCGCCGCCGATGATGGCGACACGCTTGCCCACGTTAGGCGATTCGCGTAATGTGTTTGGCACAAGTTCGCGCGGCGGATTGGTGCGAAGTAAATACTCGCCCGATTGATAAATGCCTTTGAGAGTCACACCTTCGGCTTTCAACGGCGCGTCCACGTTGGCGCCGACTCCGATAAACACGGCGCCGAATCCTTTGTGGAACAGCTCGTCAACGGTGATGTCTTTGCCGATGCGCGTGTTGAAAATAAACTTCACGCCGATCTTTTGCAGAAATTCGATCTTCTCGACAATGAGCGACTTGGCAAGTTTAAAATTCGGGATGCCATACATCAACAAACCGCCGCCAAAGGGCATGGCTTCATAAACGGTGACGGCGTGACCACGTTGAATCAATCTCTCCGCCACAGCCAATCCGGCGGGACCCGATCCCACAATCGCCACCGATTTTCCCGTTGATCGTTTTTTATCTAGCGCAGGGTAGCCGCCGAACATCTGACGTTGATAATCGGCGACGAACATTTCCAGTTTGCCAAGTGACGGCGCATCATAATGTTTGCCCATGGCGCACGCGCCTTCGCACAACCGCTCTTGCGGACAAACGCGCCCGCAAAATTCCGGGAAGATGCTGGTCTGCCGATAAACATTCGCCGCGCCGATAAAATCTCCTTGCGCGATCAGCCACAACGCCGAAGGAATATCATTGTGCAACGGACACGCCGCCACACAGGCCGAAGGCTGCGGACATTGAATACAGCGACTCGCTTCACGCCGCGCCGACTCAGCATCGTAGCCAATAACGATCTCGCCAAAATCTACCACGCGCTCGCGCGACTCGCGTTCAGGGTATGGCGTGTGCAGAATTTTTAAACGCTCTTTGCGTCCGGCGGTTCGTTCGGGATCTTCGGGAATCATAATTACTCCTTTGGCATATAGCGGATGGCGAATGGCATATAGCGGATTGCTAATAGCCAATGGCTGATAGCAATCTGCTATAGAGTAATTTGGCGAAAGTAATCTGCTTAGTGGAAGATGTCATGTGATTGAAGGACATGTGTCGCGGAATGTAATGCGGTATTCGGAGTCGGAAAAGAAAGATCTCCGAGTTCTT
>CAKKQG010000118.1 GCA_919901875.1 Anaerolineales bacterium | reverse complement strand
GTGATGATCCACCGGAGAAAGCGCAGTAGGCGGCGAGGCGATCTAGAATTTTTGGAAGTTCGAGGGTCTGGATATACTTCGTGTCCATTGCGAGGATGATTTTACCTCACCCCAAAGACCCGAAGGGTTTAGAAAACCCTTCGGGTCTGGTGTCGCGCAAAAACCCCTCCGGGTCTGGCGAGACAGATGTTAGAGTTGTGTAAGAGCTTCCTTTACTCTGTTGACGTTCATCACTCGCGGGCATAGAATCAGTTGTGAGAGACCGCGTCGGTTTCGCCCGCTCCGCTTCGCTGCGGGGTGCTTCGCAAAACCGACGCGGTCTATGAAAAACCGACGCGGTCTATGAGGCGATATGGACTACAAAGACTACTACAAAATTCTTGGCGTGGAGAAAGGCGCGAGTGAGGCGGAGATCAAATCTGCGTATCGCAAACTTGCCAAACAATATCATCCCGACAAGAATCTCGGCGACAAAAAAGCCGAAGAGAAATTCAAAGAGATCAACGAAGCCAACGAAGTGTTAGGTGATTCAACGAAGCGATCGAAATACGATCAGTTGGGCGCGCAATGGAATCGTTATCAACAACAATATGGCGGCGACCCCGGCGGATTCGATTGGAGTCAGTGGACGGCGAATCGCGGCGGCACGTACACCTACAGCGGCGACCTCAACGACATCTTTGGCAGTGGCGCGGGCTTCTCCGATTTCTTCCAGCAAATTTTTGGCATGAGCGGGCAGGGCGCGACTCCGCGTGGACGCGCATCACGTGTTACCACGCGTGACGCCGAACACGAGGTGGAGATCACGCTCGAAGAGTCGCTGCACGGCGCGGCACGCCTATTATCTAAAGGGTCACGCAAACTCGAAGTGAAGATCCCCAAAGGTGCGAAGAACGGGACGAAAGTTCGCTTTGCGGGTGAGGGTGTGGATGGCGGCAATTTGCTTTTGGTAGTGAAGCTGACCGATCATCCTAAATTTAAATTGCGCGATGAAGGTCCCGATCTGGAAGTGGATGTGAGTGTTGATCTTTATACGGCGGTGCTGGGCGGGGAGACGCCAGTGCCGACTCTCGACGGCAGCGACGTGAAGTTAAAGATTCTGGCGGAGAGTTCGAGCGGGCAGTTGATTCGTTTGCGCGGCAAAGGGCTGCCCAAGTTGCGTGAAGCCGATGAGCGCGGCGATCTCTATGCGCGTTTATCTATCCAAGTGCCGAAGAATATCACCGCACAGGAAAAAATTTTGTTTGAGCAGTTGGCGAAGATGAGGAACAATGAAGAATGAGACAATGAACAAATCCCAAATCCCAAAAACCCAAATTCCAAATGAGCAATGGGAGATTGGGCGGTAGAAGTTGGAAATTTGAAATTTGGAGTTTGAAGTTTAAGAGGCAACTATGTTCTTGAAGAGAAAAAGTATTTTAGCGGCTGGGCTTATGTTGACGTTAGCGATCTTGGCGTGTAGTACGACGGGCAATGTGTCGGTGGGTACTCCGCCCACGCCCAAGGTGGCAACGGCGACGCGAGTGGCGCCGACTGCCACACCCGTGCCGGTTGCCGTCGCGCCAACGGTTGCGCCGTCATCGGCGGCGTCACCAGTGGGGATCGATTCTTCCGACCAACTTTATATTGATCTCTATAAACGAGTGAGCAACGCCATTGTCTTCATTCGCATTTACAACAGCGCCGGTAGATCATTGGGATCGGGTTCGGGGTTTGTGATTGATACCAAAGGTTACATTGTCACCAACAACCACGTCGTGCGCGGCGCGGCGGATATTGAAGTGGCGTTTACAACGGGGTTGAAGACTCGCGGCAAAGTGCTTGGCACCGACGCCACGGCAGATATTGCCGTGATCAAAGTGGATGTGCCGGCAGACCAATTGACGATTGTGCCATTAGGTGAGTCGGATAAAGTGCAAGTAGGGCAGAGGGTGATCGCTATTGGGAATCCATTTGGGTTACGCAGTTCGATGTCTTTAGGAATCATCAGTGGGTTAGGGCGCACACTGCAAGGTGATTCGCAAACGACGGCAGGCACATCATTTTCGGCGCCCGACATTATTCAAACCGATGCAGCGGTCAACCCCGGCAATAGCGGGGGACCGTTGTTGAATCTTAAAGGCGAAGTGATCGGCGTGAACAAAGCAATTGTTTCGCAGACTGGCGAAAATTCTGGAGTGGGCTTCGCCATCTCGTCGAACACAGTCAAGAAAATCGTTCCATCGTTGATCAGCGAAGGCAAATATGTCTATCCTTATCTCGGCGTTACTAGCACAGAAGATTTATCGCTGAAAGAGGTCGAGCTATTAAATTTGCCGCGCACTACAGGCGTGTATATTACGTCGGTGGTGGCGGGCGGACCGGCAGATAAGGCGGGGTTGAAAGCCGGCAGCCGTACGACGAGCACGCAGGGCGTGCTTGCCGGAGGCGATTTAGTGATCGCCATTGACGGCATTGAAGTGAAAACATTTTCGGAGTTGATGAGCTACTTGGTTAACAAGACTAACGTCGGGCAGACGGTGAAGCTAACTCTTTTACGCGACGGCAAGCAAATGGATTTGAATGTGACTCTGACGGCGAGACCGAATCAGTGAAGAATGAACAATGAACAAAATCCCAAAAACCCAAATCCCAAACTTCAAACTTCAAATCTCCAATCTCTAATCTCTAACCATCCAACCACCAATGCCCTTACTGACCGTTGAGCATCTCAAAAAAGAATATCCGGTTCAACCCCGATCATTTTTTCGTCGCTCGAGCGATGTGGTGCGACCTATTGCCGATGTGAGCTTTGACGTGAACGCGGGCGAGATCGTCGCCATCGCCGGTGATGCCGCCAGCGGCAAAACGATCTTGGCTCGTTTGTTGACCCTGCTCATCCGCCCCAACAAAGGCAACGTGATCTTCGACGACCAGAATCTGACAAAGATGAGCGATGGCGCGCTGCGCCCGGTGCGCCGCCGCCTGCAACTCCTCTTCAGCGATCCGCGCACCGCGCTTAACCCGCGCAGTTTGGTCAGCGATATGATGTTAGAGCCGATGCAGATCCAAAACATTGGCAGCGCCGATGAACAGATGACGACGGTGAAGAATGCGTTGAGACGAGTCGGGTTGAACGCCTTGTTGCTCGATCACAAGATGACCGATCTCTCGGCGGGCGAGCGCCAACGGATTGCGCTGGCGCGGGTGCTGACTCTGCACCCGAAACTGATCATCTGCGATGATCCGTCACGCGCCATGCCGTCCGGCGCGGCAGAAAGTTTTTTCCGGTTGATGTCCGACTTGCGGCGGCGCGATGGCGTGTCGTTTATATTTCTCGTGCGCGAGATTCAGCCTGCGGCGCAGTTCGCGGATCGTCTCGGCATTTTGTATCGCGGACATTTAGTAGAGATGGGCAAAATGGATTCGGTGATCGGATCGCCACAGCACCCCTACGCTCGCCAATGGTTTTCTAAAGGCAGCGTGCCGTCCGCCACAACCGATGTCAGTTTAAAGGGCTGTCAATTTCATCCCGATTGCCCCAATGTGATGCCGCGCTGCAAAGAAAAAATTCCTATCCTATTTCCTACACTCACGTCACAAAGCGCGGCGTGTTTCTTATACGAAAAAATAAATTCTGGACTTACGCACCTTAATCACGAATGACTCGAATAAACGAATAACACGAATTGTTGATTTTTATTCAGAGTCAGTAGATCACGAAAGCGTCCCGAGCGGAGCGATGTGCTTTTCATCGCGTAGTCGAGGGATGCGGAGAACGCGAGGATTACCCGCCCTCCTCGACTGCGCGGCAGACCCTTCGACTTCACTTCGTTCCGCTCAGGATCACTGCCGCTCTCCTGAGCGTAGTCGAAGGATCGGAGTGCTTGCCTTTTCGTGATCTACTGAGAGTGTTAAAACTACAACAGTCTGATTTACTTCTTCAAAAAATGACTCCTCCCAAACCCATTTCCCTTATTTCCTTTATCTCCCTTCTTTCCCTTTTGCTTTCAGCTTGCACCGCGCAACCTGCTGTAACGACTCAAGTTTTTCAACCCCCTCAATTAACCATTAGCGCGCTGACCGCCGCGCCGGCAACGGCAACCGCAGTTGCCAAAGGTTCGCCCACGCCGGTGCTACGCCCCGTCACCGAATCGCCCAAAGCAAAATCGCTCACGGTGTGTATGCCCTACGAACCCGACACGTTATATGAATATGGAAAAAGCGGGCGCGATGGTTTGTTAGCGCAGGCGGCAGTCTTAGAAGCGCTGCGCGATGGACCGATTGATCATCGCAACTTTGATTATCAACCGATCCTGCTGGAAAAATTACCGAGCCTCAAAGACGGTGACGCCGCCATTGCTGCGGTTACAGTGAGAGATGGCGAAGACCTTGTCGATTCGAGCGGCGGCTTGGTGAAGCTGGCGAAGGATGTTAAGTATTTTGACTCAGAGGGTGTCGAGCGCGTGTACGACGGCAAAGCGAAATCGGTACGGGCGATGCAGATGACGGTGACATTTAAATTGAAGCAAGGGTTGAAGTGGGAAGACGGTCAACCCCTCATCGCCGATGACATTGCTTTTGCCTGGCAGCTTGCCAAAAGCCCCGACAGCCCGACGGCGAATCATTTCCTCACCAATCGAATGAAGGACCCGATCGTCGTCGTAGATAGCCGCACGATCCGTTGGACGTATATGCCGGGTTACAAAGATTCACTGTACTATGCGCGCTTTCCCGCGCCGTACCCGAAACATTTATATGGCAAACTCACTCCGGCGCAGATGGCAGCCGATCCAGCGGCGAATCGCAAACCGTTATCGTTTGGCGCGTTCAGGATTGACGAGTGGGTTCCGGGCAAGCAGATCACCCTCTCCAAAAATCCAAACTATTTCCGCGCCTCAGAAGGTCTGCCGAAACTTGACACTTTAATTTATCGCTTCGTCCCGGACGTTGACCAAATGGTTTCCGAGTTGCTTTCGGGCAAGTGCGATGTAGGCATTGGGTTGAGAAGCGGCACAACCGATTCGATTTTCGATTCAAAGATCGAACTGTTGTTACAAGCGAAGACTCAAGGCACGCTCGCGCCGCAGTTTGTCAGCGGCACCACCATTGAACATCTCGATTTCAACATCAGCCCGGTAGAAAATTACGTTGGCTTGGTCGGTGAGGGACTCTTTCAGAACGTCAAGATACGACAGGCGTTCGCCTACTGCATGGATCGCAAATCTATCGCCGATACGTTGATGTATGGTCGTTCGGAAGTGCCGCCGGTTTACGTATCATCGGCGCATCCATTTTTTGATCCGAATGGCGTTGCCACCTATCCGTTCAACCCCGATCAAGGTCGCGCCTTGTTAAAAGATGCGGGATGGATCGATTCAAACAAGGATGGTGTGTTGGATAAGCAAGGGCGGAGTCTAACGTTGAAATATGTTTACGGACCGACGGGCAATAAACTTCGTCAGGCGATTGCCCAAAAGTTGAAAACGCAACTCAAAGATAACTGCGGGGTTCAATTGGATACCAAAGAATTAGATCGTGGCGATCTGTATGGCGGCTTCCCCGATGGTGTGTTGTTTGGTCGCCGCTTCGATGTGGGGCAGTTTGCTTGGGTGGCAGAGGCTGAACCGCCGTGTAATTTGTACACCACGCGCGAATGGACGGGAGCGGCTGACGGCAGCACCGATAAATATAAGCTGTCCAGTGGCTATCCGCAAGGCGGCAACAACGTGGGGTATCTCTCATCCGCGTTTGAAGAGGCGTGTTTGAAGGCGGTGAATGCGCTTGATCTAACGGAGAAGAAGAAATTTCACCAGCAGGCGATGAGAATCTTTGCACAAGATTTGCCTTCGATCATGTTGTTTGTCAAAGTGAAGGTGGCGGTGGCGCGCCCGAATGTAAATGGTATGTCGTTGGATGCCACCCATGAGTCGGAGCTATGGAACATCGAACAGTTTGAAGTGAAATGAGTGAAATTTTGCTTGACTCGCCTATAGCCGTATGTTATATTGCCTGTGGTTGTCCTTACAAATGTGCATTTCCCCCCTTCTATCTTTCTCTCTTATAAGGAGGTGAAGCCCCGCACCTAACCATTCTATAACTCAATAGT
>CAKKQG010000117.1:1502-14389 GCA_919901875.1 Anaerolineales bacterium | reverse complement strand
AAATCAGCATCACACGAAAGAATCTTGGCATTGTTAGTCACATTTCTTTGACTGGCGACGTATACACAGGTATAATCTCCGAGACTTCATCACGAGCGATGGTCGAGGAAACAAATGCCACTCCGAGGCAACCTGCGAGATTTTAGCACTACTCAATTACTTAATTTGGTCAATCTGGCGAAGAAGACTGGCACGCTGACCATCGAGGGACCCACCGAAGCGGCGCAAATGTGTTTCCGCGAAGGCAAGTTAGTCTACGCCCAAATGGGAACTGAAGATGGAAGTTTGCCTTTGGTACTGCGCAAAGTTGGCAAGTTGAATGATCAACAAGCACAAGCGCTTAAGCAGCGACCTGAATCGGCAAACGATAAGGCGCTGGGCTTGTTGCTCATTAACGCCGGGTACGTCACCCAAGCCGATATATTGCAAAGCATCAAACAGAATACGCTCGACATTACCTTTCGACTCTTTTCATGGGTCGAGGGTCTTTTTAATTTTGACGCGACGGGGGCGCCGCCCATCGGACGTATCACCGTTCCGATTGAACTTGATAATGTGATCATCGAGGGGTCGCGCCGTCTGCGCGAGTGGGAGCAGCTACAAGACGAAATCCCGAATCTCGATATGGCGTTGAAGTTCGTGGATAAGCCGGAGCGTTTGAAGAATCTTAATCTGAGCGTCGAAGAGTGGAAGGTTGTTTCGTATATTGATCCCAAGAACAGCATCAAGCAGATCGCCAAGACAAATAATATGAGCGATCTGGACGTGCGTAAGATCGTCTACGGGTTGCTGCAAGCCGGTTTGGTGGACTTGGTGAGGCCAGCCGGTACACGACCGCTGGGCAATGCGCCACAGCGTAAGCCGCTGACGGCTGAAGCGAAAGAGCAAGAGAAGTCGCTGGTCAATAAGTTGATTTCGAGAATTCGATCTTTGTAATGCAATTATTTTGAGAGGATAGACACGAATGCAAACTGTCAAAATGGTTGTCACCGGTCCCTACTCATCGGGCAAGACTCAGTTCATCGGCACGATCAGTGAAATTGACGTGGTGAAAACCGAGCGCAAGGTAACGTCGGAAGCGGAAAAAGTTAAAGATCAAACGACGGTGGCAATGGACTTTGGCCGTATCACCGTGGACAACGATTTGATCTTGTATCTCTTCGGCACGCCCGGACAGCGACGATTCGATTTCATGTGGGAGATTCTGTCCGAAGGTATGTTGGGATTTGTGGTGATGGTGGACAGCTCACGTCCCGAAACGTTCCGCGAAGCGAAGAGTATTCTTGAAACTTTCCGCGCCTACGCCCCCACCCCGTACGTGGTTGCCGCCAACAAACAAGATCATCCCGAAGCCTGGTCGCCGGAAGATATGCGTATCGCCTTGCGGCTCGATCCGAATGTCAAACTTTTGCCGTGCGTAGCAACCAACCGTGATAGTGTGAAGAATGTGTTGCTGGAGTTGTTGTACAGCATCCTCGCGGAAATGGAAAAATGAGTCGCGCATGATAACTGTTCAGCCGATTCGTCATTGCGAGCGCACTTTGCGAAGCAATCTCGGTCGCGCTATGCGATTGCTTCGTCGCGGAGAACGCTCCTCGCAATGACGCTGAGCAGTCGTCGCGCAGGAATGGCGGGTTGTGAGCTCTATTGTCACTGAGCACGGCATCGTTCACTACGAGACTTACGGATCGGGCAAGCCGGTTGTTCTGCTGCATGGTTGGCTGGGTTCATGGGGGTTGTGGCAGCCGACCATGGAAGTGTTGGGGAAAAGCTATCGCACTTACGCTCTCGATTTTTGGGGGTTTGGTGAATCGGGCAAGAAACTTGATCGCTACGTGATGTCCGACTTTGTGGCACTGGTGGAGGAGTTTATGTCGCGCATGGGGATCGAGTCGGCGCCACTCGTCGGTCACAGCATGGGGGGTACGGTCAGTTTAAGCACAGCTATCAATAATCCACGTCGCGCACAAAAAATTGCGGTAGTTGGTTCCCCCATCGTTGGTTCTTCTCTTAATCCATTGCTCAAACTCGCCGGACACCGTCACATTGCTTCTATCATTTACAACCTGCCTGTTTTGTTGCGCTTGGGCTTAAAAACGTTCTCAAGGGTGATCGTCAACAAAAATCCGGAGGAGTGGTACCACATGCAGGAGCGCGATCTCTCTAAGACTACTTTGGAATCGTTCTTTGCTTCGATTCGGAGTTTGCATCGCACCGATCTGCGCCCGCGTTTGAACGAGATCAGTGTGCCGACGTTGGGCATTTACGGAAGCGGCGATACGATTGTGGATCCCGGACAGCACAAAGCGTTGAAAAGCGGCGTGCCGCACGCGCGCATCGAAGTAATGAACGGCTCGCGCCACTTCCCGATGTTGGATGAACCTGAACGTTTTGTCAGTGTATTGAAAGATTTTTTGGATAGCAAGTAGAAGAATGAACAATGAACAATGAACAATGAACGGACAAGATAGCAGTCCAACGTATTATTACCCCAATAAGATCGGGCGCATCGTGCTGTTAGCGATGGAAGAGATCATGGGGCGCAACGGCGTGAACGCCGTGTTGAATCTCTCCAAGATGCGGCATCTGATCGGCAACTACCCGCCTAACAACTTGGATCGACAATTCAGCTTCAACGATGTCAGCGCCATCCAAAAAGCCTTAGACGATATGTACGGTCCTCGCGGCGGGCGCGGACTCGCCTTACGCGCCGGACGCGCCTGCTTTAAATATGGATTGAAAGAATTTGGTCCGGTGTTGGGCATCGCCGACCTGACCTTCCGTTTGCTGCCCTTAAATATGAAACTCAAAGTGGGGGCAGAAGTATTCGCCGACACGTTTAACAAGTATTCTGATCAAGTGGTGCGGTTGAGCGAGGACGAAGATAAAATTTTGTGGCACATTGATCGCTGCCCAATCTGTTGGGGCCGAAAAGCAGAAGCTCCGTGTTGTAATCTGGCAGTAGGGATCATTCAAGAAGCGTTGTACTGGGTGAGCGGCGGCAAGAATTTTTCGGTGCAAGAGATTGAGTGCGTGGCGCGCGGCGATGAGACTTGCACGATCCTGATTGACAAGAAGCCGCTGGATTGATGTGCGTTGCGTTACCATTCCATTACTGCCCTGTCAGTATTTTGAAACTGTAACAGGGTGGGCATCTGTGACATAGTCGTAGATAATGATAGGTGCATCACGCCTCTATGCGAAAAGTCATCCTGCGTCACTCTCACTTCATTGCTCCGTTTAATGAAACCGCGCGCGATCTGCGTATTCAGAATAAACCGCTTTGGTTAAATCAGCGTGACTTACTCGCGCCTTATACCACTGAAGAGCGCGATGTGGAAACGGGACGTTTTGAAGACGTGCCGCATGATACTGTGGAGCAAATTGTCTATCGTGACAATTTATGTTTTGACAAGGGCTACATTGATCGCTTTTTGAACGAAGCCAAGAAATCGCGCAAGGCGCGGCGCGCGGCATTTAGCAAAGACAACCGCGCCTTCATACAGCACGCGCTGCCTCTCGCCACAGGTTACACCCAACAAGGCGATCTGTATCTGGCCGACCTGTGGTATTTCCCCAACGGACCGACAACCGAAGCCGAGCCTCTCGTCGTTGATTTCGACTCACGCGAGATCGGCTACTACCGCATCCCCGAATACATGGCAAGCGAGAAGGGCGAACTGACGTATCAGGTGCCGTTGCGTAGTTTGATCTCAATTGAAAGTTGGGTGCATATACACATTGCCGATGCCATCTTTGGGTTGTTCTCGCGCGGCGCGCGTGTCGAAAATAAGATCAACAAGGACATTCTTTTTAAACTACAAGTGCTGTGGCAGGCGCTGCTCGAACAGAAGCAGGTGTTGTCGTGTTCAAGCCTAGTTAAGATCGGGCGCAACTGCACCATCAACCCGCACAGTGTAATTCTGGGACCGACGACGATTGGCGATAACGTCAACATTGAAGCCGGGGTGGTGATTGACAACTGCATCATCGGCAGCAACACGACGATCTCGCAGGGATGCCAATTGATGTTAAGCGTGATCGGCGACAATAATTTCTTGCCGTTCCGCGCCTCGTTGTATTTAACGACGCTCATGGAAAATTCGATGGTGGCGCAAAACACCTGTTTGCAAATGTGCGTCATCGGGCGCAAAACGTTCATCGGCGCCGGCAACACCTTTACCGATTACAACCTGCTGCCCGCACCGATACGGGCATTAAATGGAGACGGCATACTGGCCGAGTCGAATCGTCCGGTGTTAGGCGGGTGTGTCGGTCACAATTGTCGAATCGGCAGTGGCCTGATCATCTATCCGGCGCGCACCATTGAAAGCGACGTGGTGCTGTTCGCCTCAGCCGAGCGACGGGTGATCGCCAAGAATGTGATGTATGAGGAAAGCGATCATCACAAATTAAAGAATGCCTCAACACATCAACGGTTATACCCGCGCGCGGGCGAAGAGCCCTCGTCGTCGTGGTGATTAAAAATTAAGGAGGATGTTTTATGGCTAAGGGCAGAATTTTGATCGTCGAAGACGACTTCGACATCTCCAACATGCTGAGGATTTATTTTGGCGGGCAGGGCTTTGATATTAACGTTGCCGCGCGCGGCAGCGAGGCGTTGACGATGGCGCGTCAACAACTTCCGCATCTCATTATTCTGGACATCATGCTGCCGGATATGGATGGCTACGCTATCTGCAAGCAACTGCGCCAAACGCCCCGCACCAGTCACATCCCCATTATTTTTCTCACACAAAAAGACGAGCGTTCCGATCGCATCGCCGGACTCGAGCTGGGCGCGGACGATTACATCACCAAACCGTTTGACATTGAAGAACTTAAATTGCGCGTGCAGAACGCCATCGCCCGGGCGCAAGTGCAAAACCTGTCCGACCCGCGCTCTGGTTTGCCTGCCGGTAAATTAATTGAAGACGAGCTGCGTAAGTTGATGCGCTCGCACGATTGGGCGTTCATTGATTGTAAGATTAATTACTTCAATCCATTTAAAGAAGTGTATGGCTTCGTCGCCGGTGATGAGGCTCTGCGCTTCGCCGCGCTGGTCATCCGCGAAGTGGTGGATGAGAAAGGCACGCCCAACGATTTCATCGGTCACCCCGGCGGCGAAAACTTTGTCATCATCTCCACGCTGGCAAATGCCGAAACGATCAAGGCGCGACTTAAGAGTCGCTTCGCCGAAGAAGTGAAAACGCATTACTCCTTTATAGACCGCGAACGAGGCTACATGGTGGCGCACGGTGACGGCACTCCAAACGGCGTCGCCGAACAAAAAGTGTCGCTCATGACTCTCTCTGTGGGGATCGTCTCGGCGATCACGGAATTTTCCGACATTCGCGAGATCACCGAACTCGCCGCCGAAGCGCGACGCACTGACAACGGATAAATGACTACTCAGTCGCTTCGTCATTGCGAGCGCACTTTGCGAAGCAATCTCGGTCACGCTTTGAGATTGCTTTGCGAAGCACTCGCAATGACGGCTGAGCAGTTACGTTTTCTTTTTCAAAACGTAGAGTCTGATGAACGACGCTAACACTCTTGGGATCGCTATTGCCGCGATGGTCGTCGGCGGCGTTTTGCTCGGTCTGGTTTACCTGAGCGCGCAGCTTGTCTCGCGTGGTCGCGCTCCGTCAATTGAGTCCACTCCGGCATTCACTTCGGCGTTAGGCAGCGTCAACGACGCAGTGCTGGTGGCGCAGGGCGGCGGGAAGATCATCTACGCTAATAATCGCGCCAAGCTTATGTTTAGCTCTGGGGCAGAGATGCCAAGCCTCAACCGCATGGCGCGCATGGCACAGCCGCCCGACACGTTATACGATCTCTTCGCCGCCGAAGGTCAGACCACGCTGACCATTAGCAATCGTCCGCTCGAAGCGCTGTCGGTGCGCTTGCCGGGTGACCTGCCGCAGTTTATGGTCACACTACGCGAGAACACGCAGCTCGAAAAGTTACGCGATAGTGACAGCTCGGCACAGGCAATTGCCGCCATCGGCGAGATCAGCAAGACCCTTTTTACCAGCCTCAATCTCAACACAGTCGCCAACAACACATTGCAAATCATTGAGCGCATCATTCAATTTGACGTTGCCGAGATCAACTTGTGGGATCCGCAGGCGCAAGTGATTCGTCCCTGTGCGCGGAGCGGTGATCGGGCTTACACCATTACGCTCAATCAAAAGGCGACGACTTACAATTTAGATGAAGGCTACAGCGGCTGGATCGCCCGCAACAAAATTCCGATATTGATCGGCAATGTCGAGCGGCGATTCGACGTGCAGCCAAAACTTAAATCGAGCGAATTCCCTATGCGCTCTTTTGTCGGCGTGCCATTGTTGTACGGCACGGAGCGTGAATTCGTGGGGACGTTGGAGATCGCCTCCATCGAACTCGACCGCTATCAACCTCAAGATGTGCAGCTGCTCGAAACCATTGCCAGTCAGGCGGTCATTGCGATTCGTAACGCGCAGCGTTTCGATCAACAGCAAATGCGGGTGGCAGAACTTTCCGGCTTGGCACAAGTGGCGCAGACGGCTTCGGCACTGGCGAACTCGCGCGAGCTGAATGCCAACCTCACCGGACGCATTGCCAGTTTGATGGGCGTGCAGTTATGCGGCATTTTGCTTCACAGCGAGAGTGAGCGGGCTCTGATCAGCCAAGCGCCTTTTTATGGCGGCATCCCCGACGCATTTCTCGAGTTGTATCGCATTCCTTTAACACCTCACAGCCGCGCTGAACATTTTTGGAACCACGACGAGTTTTGGTATTCCAACGATGTGCCAAATGATCCGCTTGTGGCTGAAGCCGGGTTAACCCAATTTGCCGAAACCATCGGCGTGAAAACAACGCTCATTGCTCCACTCAAAGCAGGCAACACTCGGCTGGGCATTGTGCAGGTCTCCAACAAAATCGGCGGCGCCCCCTTTGGCGACGATGATGCGCGCCTGCTCCAGATATACACCGCTCAAGCGGCGATCTTAATTGACAACGCGCGTCTGGTTCGTGAATCCGAAGAGCGCGTCAAACGCGCCGAAGCCATCCGTGTGATCTCGGAGATCAGCGGGTCGAGCCGCCCGCTTGAAGAAATATATCGTGAGGTGATGAAGCGCGTCGCCGGACTGCTGCCGGTGGATTTCGGCATCCTTCTGCTTTTAGATGAAGCCAAGGGCGAGCTCGTGCCTCAGCGCGGCTCGGAGATCGGCGCAGACTTTAGCGAAACAGAAATAGTTCATATACGCTCCGAAGATCCTTCGTTTCAATTAAGCGTGACCTACCTTCGCAAACCGTTTTACACCTGGCGCGCGAGCCGCGATCGCCGCATCACAAAAATGTACCGGCGCGTGGTCGAACATTATCGAGTCGAGAGCGCGATCATTGTGCCGTTGATTGCTCAAGACAGCAGTCTGGGAGAGTTGTGGTTGGCGGCGCGGCGTGAGCGCGCCTTTGCGCGGGGCGATGTGAATTTAGTGGAGACGGTTGCCGCGCAGCTGGCATCAGCCGTCGAGCGGAATCGTCTGGCTTCTATCACCGATGAAACTTTGCGCCGCCGTGTTGAGCAGTTGACCGCCCTCACCCGTTTGGGTCGTGAACTTAATCAAACGCTGGAACTTGAACATCTTTTGCAAAGTGTGTACACCGAAGCCCTCCGCGCCACGCACGCCGATTGCGGCAGTATCGTTCTATTGGATACCAGCGCGGCGATGCCCACAGCCAGCAAGCGACTCGGTTGCCGTAGTCAAGAAGATGAGCGACAACTTGATTCGCTCGAAATGAATGTCGCGCTGTCGGGTATGAGTCAGACGATCCCCGACCTCATGGCGGTGGAGGCCTTCGCCAATTTAACGGCGGTGAATGATCGGCAACCGACTGTGGCGCACGACGGCATCCGCTCGCTGATCGTGGTGCCGGTGTTGTCTCAAGGTGTCACCGTCGGCGTGATCGAGATGCACAGCCGCCGCCCGAACAGTTTCGATCAAGTGATGCTCGACTTTCTGCAAACACTATCGGCGCAAGCCGCCGTCGCCGTGAGCAATACTCAGCGTTACGAAGAACAGCTGCAGCGCGGCGATCTGCTGCGCCGCCGCGCCGATCAACTCTCTCAACTTCTGCAAATCTCGCGCACGGTTCGATCCGACAACCCTCTGGAAGCAAATCTGGAAGCGATTGCCTTTGGCGTGCAAGAAACCATTGGATACAACAAAGTGTTGATCAGCGTGCTGGACGCCGAAACCAATTTAGTGCATCGCCTCGCCGCCGCCGGAGTGCCATTCTCGACACTGGATACTCTTAAGAGTGACCCTCAACCCTGGACACTTTATGCCTCGTGCTTTAAACCGGAATTCCGTATTAGCCAATCGTATTACATCCCTCACGACCAAACCCCGGCAGAGTTGAAACAAAGTGGCGTGCATACCACAACCTCCTCGTGGGAAGGAGCCGGGTATTGGCATAATGAAGATTACTTCTTCGTGCCTTTGATCGGTTCGGGTGGTCAGTTCGTAGGCATTATGAGTCTCGACGATCCGCAAGATCGCCGCGCGCCTGATCGATCCACCGTAGAGACGATTGAAATTTTTGCCAATCAAGCGGCGTTGGCAATCGAGAATGCGCGGTTGTATCAATCCGCCGAGAATCAGACGGCAAAGTTGAGCAAGAGTTTAGAGGAATTACAAAAGTCGTATCGCGATCTGGACGCGGTGTCGCGCACCCTTGCCCGCAAAGATCAAGAACTCGGTTCGTTGATCGGGCAGACCGACGTGCGCGCCAAACGTTTGCTTGCCCTACACCGCATCGCCAGCAGCGCGGCAGAGCTGCGCGATGAACAAGCCATGCTGCAGCGCGTCGCCGAAGCGACTGTCAACGAGATGAGCGTGGAGATTTGTTTGATCGGTTTGAGCAGCGTGGTAGATCACAGCAAACTGCACATTGTCGCCCTCGGTGGCGCCGTCGCAAACCCCGGCGATCTGGATACGCTTCTGGCGTCGCTCAACCCGATGAGCCAAGTGGTGGAACTGCACACGCCGTTGTTAGATCGTGAATGCAGCCCGCACGGCTGGGGCGCCTCGCAGTTGATCAAAGCATTGGGCGTCCGTTCATTTATCAGCGTGCCGATCACGGTGGCGCGGACGATCAGCGGCGCGGTATTGATCGGAAGTCAACAGGACGTTGCCCCATTCTCTAACGAAGATATTGATCTGTTCACGATCCTCAGCAGTCAGATAGGCGTGGGGCTCGAAAACATCCGGCTCTACGAAGATCAAACCACCATCGCCGAAGAGAACGCGCGGCTGTATGGCGAAACGCGCGAACTGCAAGAATTCAGCGAGTCGGTATTTGAATCGTTGCAACAAGGCGTGATCGTTCTCGACGCCGACAACCGCGTGCTGAGCATCAACGGTTGGATGCGCCAAACATTTGGATGGACAGACACGTTGATCGCCAAAAATCTTTTTGAATTCCGCCCGCTCTATCGCGATCTCGGTTTAGCCGATTCGATCCAACAAGCGATCTACAACGGGCAACCGATTGACCGCTTGATCGTCCGCGACACGGATCCACAAGGGGCGCCGTTGATCACCAACTTCTACGGCTATCCCTTGCGGCGCGACGGAATGGTGTCGGGTGTGGTTCTGTTGGTGGAAGACGTGACGGCACAAGCCCGTTTGGAAGCCGATGTGCGCGAGCGCGCCACACAACTGCAAGCCTTAGCCGAATCGGCGCGGGTGGTGTCATCCGCCTTGCAGCGTGAGGAGGTCATCGCGCTGACGCTGGAGCAGATCAAACGGGTGATACCGTACGACACGGCAACGCTGTGGCTGCGCGAGGAAGAATTTTTGCGTGTGGTAGGCGCGCGGGGGTTCGACAACGACGAGACGCAGTTAGGCTTGGTGGTGCAGGTAGAAGACAGCTTACTATTTAAAGAACTCTCGGCGAGCGGCAAAGCAATTCTAGTCCCGGACGTGCGCGACGATGGACGATTCCCGGCAGGCATCATCAGCCGCACACGTTCTTGGCTGGGCGTGCCATTGATCGTTAAAGGTCAATCGTTAGGGTTGATCGCCTTCGACAAAGTGGAAACGGGATTCTATTCAACCCATCATACCGAGTTGGCGATTGCCTTTGCAACGCAGTCGGCAATCGCCCTCGATAACGCCCGACTGTATGAAGACAGCCTCCGCCGCGCTTACGATCTGAACGAGCGCTCACAACGTTTGGCGCTACTCAATCGTATTTCATCATCACTTAGCACGTCGCTCGACATCCACCGCATTCTGGAGATTGCCGTACACGAAATGAGCAATGCTATGGACTCGGCGCGCGTCTTGGCGATCACGCATGACGACGATCACGATCTCAGCAACTTGATGATCAGTTATCCCGCCCTTGCCAACTTGCCGTCGGCACTGCCGCTCACGGGCAATCCGCTCGTCGAGCGTCTGCGCCAAACACTCTCGCCGGTGATCATTGACGATGTCGCCCGGAGTGATCTACTCCTTAAACCCATCGCCGATTATTTTCTGGGCATTGGCACGAAAGCGTTGTTGGTCGTACCGCTCATCGCCGGCAACAAGTTGCTCGGCACGTTCAACATTGATCCCGGCAAACAGGAACACTTCAACTCCGGCGAGATCGAACTCGCCCAGACGATTGCCAATCAAACAGCCATTACAATTGAAAACAGCCGCCTGTATGCCGAGTCGAGCAAACGCAGCACGGAACTGAGCGCGTTGTTTGAATTGGGCGTGAGCGTTACACAAGAACTCAACATTGATCGCGTGATGATGCTGCTCTTTGAGAAAGTGCAACAACTCCTCAATGTGGACACGATTGCTGTGACGACCGTGATAGATGAGGACACGATGCGCGTGGAGGGGATAGAGCGTGGCGAACGGTTTGAACCGCTGATCTTGCCGCGCACAAGTTTGACCTCTACCGAGATGGTGCTTAAATCTGGCGAGCCGATTCTCATTGGCGGCATGTCACACACTCAACCCAATAAGCCCACGCCGGTTAACGTACAGGACTCAGACAGCCGGACCTGGATCGGCGTGCCATTGACCGCGCAGGGCAAGACAATCGGCGTGCTCTCCATGCATAATGACCGCCCCATTTACTTTGATCAATCCGACACTCAACTCTTGAGTCAGATCGGCAATCAGATCGCCATCGCCATTGAAAATGCGCGCTTGTTCGCCACCACCCAGCGTTACGCCGCCGATCTGGAACAGCGCGTAGCGGAACGCACGGCAGAGCTAGAGAAAGAACGCGATCAGGTCGAAACATTATTACGCATCACCAATGAACTCTCGGCAAGTCTCGATCTGGATCGCGTCTTGGTGCGCGCCCTGAGCTTGGTCAGCGATGTCATCGGCGGAACTCAAGGCGGGCTCTTTTTGCTCGACCCACAATCCGAGCAATTGATCTATCGCGCCGCCTTAGGCACTAATTTTCAATTACCTGCGGGCGGTGTGCCGGCGCCCTTCCGACGCGGTGAAGGGTTGGTCGGTTGGGTCATTAAGAATCGCCAAGCCATCGTCGTCCACGATCTCTTGCAAGATGAACGTTGGGAACAGCGTCCCCTTTCCGAGCAACATCGCTCGGCGATCTGCGCGCCGCTTCTCTCCAGCGAAGATTCACTGGGCGCGATGATTTTTTACAGCGATGTGACTCACGCCTTTGACGACGATCAACTGCGTCTGGTGTCTGCCGCCGCCACGCAGGTTACATCGGCCATCAACAACGCCGAACTGTATCGCCTGATCCGTGATCAGGCTGAACGTCTGGGCAGCATGTTGCGCGCCAATCAGGTAGAAGCTTCCAAGAGCCAAGCCATTCTCGAATCGGTGGCGGATGGTGTGTTGGTGACCGACCCTGAAGGTCTGGTGATACTCTTCAACGCCACCGCCGAGCGCATTCTGCAATTGAGTCGTGATGAAGTGTTGGGACGCCCCGCCAACGACTTTTTGGGATTCTATGGAGCAAGAGCGAAGAACCTCACTGCGGCGATACAACGTTGGAGCGAAGACCCGACCAGCTATCAACCGGGCGATCTACTCGCCGAGCAGATCGAGCTGGAAGACAAACGCATCATCTCGGTCTTGCTCACTCCGGTCACTTCGACGGATGAGTTTTTGGGCTCGGTCTCTATCTTCCGCGACATCACCCGCGAAGTAGAAGTAGATCGACTCAAGACCGAATTTGTGACGACGGCAAGCCATGAACTGCTCACACCCATCACGCCGATCAAAGGGTATGCCGACTTGCTGCTCATGGGCGCGGCAGGCACACTCACACCCAAGCAACAAGAGGCGGTCGAGTTGATTAAGAGCAATGCCGACCGCTTGCGAAGTCTGGTAGACGACTTGCTCGACATCTCGCGCATCGAGTCGGGCAAGATCGAACTGCTACTCGCGCCCGTGCCAATCCAAGACGTGATCGGCGAAGTCGTGACACATTTACAAGAGCGCGTCAGCACTCAAAAACCGATGCACATCCTCAACAACATACCGCGCGACCTGCCCCTCGTGTCGGCGGATCGCGAGAGAGTGATCCAGATCATCACCAACTTAGCCGACAACGCTTTTAGTTACACCGAAGCAGGCGGCACCATTACATTCGAAGCGTATTTAGAGGATGGTGGTATGGTGGTCAGTGTCGGCGACACCGGAATCGGATTGAGTCCGGAAGACAAGGCGCGTATGTTCGAGCGTTTCTATCGCGCCGAGAATCCGCTCGTCATGGCATCCGCCGGAACCGGTTTGGGGTTGAGCATCGTGCAGCGTTTAGTAGACATGCACGAAGGCAAGTTGTGGGCGGAGAGCGACGGCATTGGGTGTGGTTCGACGTTCTACGTGCAGTTGAAATTAGCCGCA
>CAKKQG010000117.1:0-1402 GCA_919901875.1 Anaerolineales bacterium | reverse complement strand
AAGACTATGGCAAAAATACTTATCGCTGAAGATGAACGTGACATTCGAGAGCTGATCACTTTTACCCTGCGCTACGCCGGGCACGAAGTGACGCAAGCCGCCAATGGCGAGGAGGCGCTGACCCTCGCCAAGCAAACGATCCCCGAATTGATCTTGATGGACGTGCGGATGCCGAAGATGACCGGCTACGAAGCCTGTCGTCATATAAAAGCCGACGACACGCTCAAAAATATCCCGGTGGTTTTTCTCTCGGCAAAAGGGCAAGAGACCGAAATTCAAACCGGACTCGAAGTCGGCGCGACTGATTACATCTTGAAACCGTTTGCGCCCGATCAGTTGATCAAACGCGTCAGCGAAATTTTGGCGGCAAACAAGAAATAAAAGTGACTGCTCAGCGTCATTGCGAGTGCTTCGCAAAGCAATCTAATAGCGTGACCGAGATTGCTTCGCGAAGTGCGCTCGCAATGACGAATCATAAAATGGTGCTGGTGAAATGAGCGCAATCGTCGTCAACGACGAAATAGTTCATTACGAGGTGCTGGGTCGCGGACCGGGCATCCTCTTTATACACGGCTGGCTTGGCTCGTGGCGCTATTGGGTGCCCACCATGCAGTCTCTTTCGACGCGCTATCGCACCTACGCCATTGACCTTTGGGGCTACGGCGATTCGGGCAAGCGCCCGATCAACTACACTATTGAGGCGCAGATGAAATTGATCGAACGATTCTTGGATCAACTCGGCGTGACGAAGATGGCGATAGTCGGTCACGGCCTGGGGGGTGTCGTCTCGCTTCGATTCGCCGCTCAACACCCCGAGATGGTGGCGCGTCTGATGACGATTGCCACCCCGCTCAACAGCGCGGCGATCAACCCCCGAATGCGGAATGACGCCGTCGCCTCATTGCTCGATTGGCTGTTGAGCAAAGGACCCGATACTGAATCGATCACCGCCGAAGCAAAGAAGAGCGATCCCAATGTGATCGCCATCTCGGTTGAAGATATGGCGACGATGGATTTCACCGTGGGCTTGGGTCTGCTAACCGCCCCTACCTTGTTGGTGCATGGCGAAAAAGATATTGCCATCACGCCGCCCACCGACGATTCATTCAATGGCGATCAATCCAACGTGCATCGAATCTCTTTTGAGGGCGGCAAACACTTCCCCATGCTCGACGACCCGGCGAAATTTAATCGGTTGCTCGCCGACTTCCTCGAAGCGAAAGACTTAACGAGTCTCGAGCTAAAAGATGAATGGAAACGCCGAATTCGATAATCTAAAACCAGAACGCTGAAAGCGCTGACATAAAAAAAATCGTGACTGCTCAGCGTCATTGCGAGTGCTTCGCAAAGCAATCTCAAAACGCGACCGAGATTGCTTCGCAAAGAACGCTCGCAATGACGG
>CAKKQG010000116.1 GCA_919901875.1 Anaerolineales bacterium | reverse complement strand
TTGCGATTATAATACTCTCACTATGATAACAATATGGGCTCTACTCAAAACGATGCGCCCACGCCAGTGGGCAAAAAATGTTTTTGTCTTCGCCGTCGTCGTCTTTGACGAAAAACTTTTCGACGTGGTGTATCTGAGCAAAACGTTCGTCGCTTTCATTTTACTTTGCTTCTTGAGCAGCGCGGTCTACATTATCAACGACATCGCCGACATTAAAAAAGATCAACTGCATCCCAAGAAAAAGTTCCGCCCGATCCCGGCAGGCATTCTTTCAACGAAGGTCGCCCTCGTCGCCGCCGTCTTTCTACTCATCATCGCCTTCGGTGGCGCGCTCCTCCTCGATACACTTCCACACACCCTCGCTCCCGGTCTGTTCCCTCTGGCTTTGTTCTACTTCATCCTCAATGTGCTGTATAGCTTTTGGTTGAAGAACGTCGTCATCCTAGATACGCTCATCGTCGCCGCCGGTTTTGTTATTCGCGTTACCGCCGGAGCAGTCTTGGTAGACGCTCGCCGATTCTCCCCCTGGCTGTATGTGTGCGTGACCCTGCTCGCACTATTCATTGTCTTGGGCAAACGCCGCCGCGAGATCACTCTGCTCGCCAACCAAGCCGATTCGCATCGCGCGGTTTTGGCGAATTACAATTTGCCTTTCATTGATCAGATGATCGGTGTCGTCAGCACCAGCACCATCATCGCCTATTCGTTTTACACATTCTCCGCCGAGAACCTGCCCAAGAACCACGCCATGATGCTGACGATCCCCTTCGTCTTGTATGGCATCTTCCGCTACCTCTACCTCATTCACGTCAAGAACGAAGGCGGCGCGCCCGATGAACTCGTCTTCAAAGATCGTCCGTTGTTGTTTAACTTTGTCTTGTGGGGCGTCGCCGCCGTAGGCGTTCTCTATCTTCTTAAGTGATCAGCGAAACAGCGTCCGGCAAGATCATCCTCTTCGGCGAACATGCAGTAGTCTATCAACGTCCGGCAATTGCCGTTCCGGTTTCGCAAGTGCAGGCGCGCGTCACGATCAAGAAGTCAAAACAGCCTCTCACGATACAGACCTCCGAGGTCTTACCCACTCCGCTTCGCTACGGGGCGCTACGCGAGAACTCGGAGGTCTTAATCTCTTACGCCGATCTGCGGGATGATGATCCACTCAAAGCGATCATTCAACTCACCCTGCGCTCGTTCAAGGTGACGCCGCCACACGCCACCCTCACCATCCACTCCACCATCCCCATCGCCAGCGGACTCGGCAGTGGTGCCGCAGTCTCAACCGCCATCGTCCGCGCCCTCGCCCAATACTTCAAACGCGATCTCGACTCGGCGGCGATCTCATCGCTCGTCTACGAAGTAGAAAAAATTCATCACGGCACGCCCTCCGGCATTGACAACACCGTGATCGCTTACGGCAAGCCAGTGTATTTTGTGCGCGGTCAACCCATCGAAACCTTCAACGTTGCCCGACCCTTTCGCCTCGCCATCGCCGACACCGGAATTCAAAGCCCGACCAAGATCGCCGTCGGCGACGTGCGCGCCGCGTGGGAAGCAGACAAAGACCGCCACGAAAAAATTTTTGACGGGTGCGGGGCAATCACCCAACAAGCGCGTAAATTAATTGAAGATGGGCAACCCGATCAACTTGGATCGTTGATGAATGAGAATCACAAACTGTTGCGGGAGATGGGAGTCTCCTGCCCCGAGCTAGATGATCTGGTGGATGCCGCCACGCGCGCGGGAGCCTCTGGCGCAAAACTCTCCGGCGGCGGGCGCGGCGGCAATATGATCGCGCTCGTCAACGAAGCGAATGAAGGGGAAGTGCGTGAGGCGTTGATGGGCGCGGGAGCGAAGCAAGTTATTATCACAACAGTTACCAGTGATCAGTAATCAGTCGTCACTGATACCGATCACTGGTAACTGATTACGGATCACTATGGTTTTCCTCAAACTCGGCGGCTCACTCATCACCAACAAAAACCGCGATCAAACTGTTTTGCTTAATGTGCTGAACCGACTCGCAACAGAAATTGCCAACGCCCTCAAAGCCAAACCGGATATGCGGTTGTTGATCGGGCATGGGTCGGGATCGTTTGGTCATACCGAAGGCAAGAAACACGGCACACGCCAAGGCGTGACCACTCCCGAAGGCTGGCTGGGTTACGCCGACGTGGCACAAGTCGCGGCGAAACTTAATCGCCACGTCTTCGACGCGCTCCGCAACGCCGGTATCGCGGCGATCAACTTTCAACCTTCGGCGTCGGCAATTTGTAGAGACGGCATCATCACCTCAATGGCAGTGGCGCCGATCCTCAATGCTTTCGATCACCGACTCGTTCCGTTGGTGATGGGCGATGTAGCGATAGACGAGGTGAGAGGCGGCACCATTATTTCAACCGAAGATGTGTTTCGTTTTCTCGCGCCACAACTTAACCCGCGCGAAATTTTGTTGGCAGGTATCGAACGCGGCGCGTTGACTCAATATCCAAACGGCGACGTGATTCCGTTAATCACTTCGAGCAACATCAACGACATACGCCAAATGCTTCATGGGTCGCTTGCGCCCGATGTAACTGGCGGCATGGAAGCAAAAGTTTTAGAGATGTTGGCGCTCGCCCAAACAATGAAGGGATTAAAGATCGGGATTTTTTCGGGCGCGGAAACAGGGTCGGTTGAAAGGTTTTTGGGCGGGGCGGGCATCGGCGGCACCACCATCGGCGGATAAATCCGCGTAGGCGGATTTTGCTT
>CAKKQG010000115.1 GCA_919901875.1 Anaerolineales bacterium | reverse complement strand
CTATTTCCTTTCCACATACTGCTTCTTGTAATACTCTAAATACTCCCCGCTCTTAATCGGTCGCCACCATTTTTCATTTGCTACAAACCACTTCACCGTTTTCTCCAACGCCTGATCGAAAGTGTGAGTCGGTTTCCAGCCTAACGCTCTGAGCTTGTTAACATCCAATGCGTAACGGCGATCATGTCCGGCGCGATCGGGTACAAACGTTAACAACGAGTGCGGTTTGCCTAAGATGTCGAGAATCTTTTTCGCCATATCAATGTTGTGCGTTTCGACTCCGGTGCCGACGTTGTAGGCTTCGCCCAATTTGCCTTGGTGTAAAACCAAATCAATCGCTTCGCAGTGATCTTCTACATATTGCCAATCACGCATTTGCATCCCGTCGCCATAGATCGGCAGAGGTTGATTCTCCATTGCGTTTGTGGTGAAGAGCGGCACCGCTTTTTCGGGATAGTGATAAGGACCAATGTTGTTTGATCCGCGCGTAGTTGTTACGGGTAAGTTGTAGGTGACGAAATAGGAATACACCAAATGTTCCGCCGCCGCTTTGCTTGCTGAATACGGACTGCGTGGTTCAAACGGATCACCTTCGCGGCTGCGATTCGGTGCGGGGATCGCGCCGTACACTTCGTCGGTGGAGATTTGATGAAAGCGTTCCAGTTTTAAATTGCGAACCGCTTCAAGGAGAGTCTGTGTGCCGTTGAGATTCGTCTGCACTGCGTCCACGGGATTCATGATTGAACGATCGACATGAGTCTCTGCCGCGAAATTTACGATTGAATCAATGTTGTATTGTTGAATCGTCTCGGCGACTTTTTTCTCATCGCAAATATCGCCCTGCACAAAGGCGAAGTGTGGCGAGTCTTCGGCGTTCTCTAAATTTTCGCGCCGCCCGGCGTAGGTCAGCTTGTCGTAGACCACGATTTTGTATGCGGGATACTTCGCCAGCATATAGTGAACAAAATTCGAGCCGATGAAGCCCGCGCCGCCGGTAACTAAAATATTTTTCATAGATTCTCTGCCCATACAGTTGAAACTGCACCTACAAAACACGAAGTCGCCCTACGGCGACTATCTTGGTAGCCCGCGCAGGCGGGCTTCGTGTTGTTGTTGCCGCGATTTCAATCGCAAGGGAAATGTTTGCTAATAACTCTTCACACTCGCATCCATCGGCGCATTCGTCAACACCGTGCCGACAATACGAACCTTGATCTTCTCTAACAACTCTTTGGCTTGCGCGGTGTGTTCGCGTTTGGTGTGTCCGGCGCTGATGACCAGCAACACGCCGTCAAGTTTAGAAGCGAGCAACGCCGCATCGGTCACGGCGATCACCGGCGGCGCATCAAAGAGAACAATATCCGCTTTCGATTTGAGCGTCGCAATCGCCTTCGCCATTTTGCTGGAACTGATGAGGTCGGCCGGGGCGAGGGGCATCCCGCCTGAAGTGAGCAACGACAACCCCTCCACGCCCACACTTTGTAACACGGGGTCGCCGCCTTCTTGAATGAACTCGCTCAGCCCGCGATCATTCTTGACATTCCACAACTCGTGTTGTGCCGGTCTTCGCAGATCGCAATCTACGAGGATAGTTTTCTTGCCGCCTTGAGCAAATGTGACGGCGAGATTCGCCAACGTCACGCTCTTGCCTGATTCAGCGTCGCCATCATCTGACGGTGACGTGACGAGCAATGTTGTGAGCGGACTTTCTAAACTAGAGAACGTTAAATTTGTGCGCAGAGTGCGAAAGGCTTCTGCGGCTTGGGAACGAGGGTTGGTGAGGGTAATAAGGGTAGTCATTGGAAAATGGGAGTTGGTAATTGGTAATTAGTAAGTTGTAATTGGCAGATTCAAATTACCAATTACTATTTACTTTTTTCACTAGGTATCGCCCCCAACACCGGCAAACTAAATTGTCGTTCAATGTCCATTGAAGATCGAATCACTGCCGACTCGACAGATTCTAAAACAAACACGAAGACGCCGCCGAGCAAGAGACCGAGTATCGCGCCTGCGGCAACATTGATCGCCGTCTTGGGTTGATCGAGCGTGTAACGCGGCGCGTCAAGGATGATGGCGTCCACCCGATCTTCTTTGCGTTGCTTTTGATTCTCATCGTTGCGCCATTGGATAAAAAGTTCCGCCCACTTTTTGGCGATGTCGTTGGCGAGATCACCGTTGCGATTCTTCATATCAATTTGAATCACGAAACGCGAATCGTCCGAAGCAATCGTCACATCAGCGCGCAAGTCTTGCGGCGTGCGATCTAGTTGAAGGGCGTCGATCACGGATGCCGCGCGGTTGTCGGTATCCATCCAGGCGACATATGAGCGCAACAAAATTTTCGCCGATTGCGTTAAACCGAAATCGGTGCGCGCCGGTTGCACCAACATGTAGATGGTGGATTTATAGATCGGCGTTTGCAAACGGCTGAAGACATAAGCGGATGCCGCCGTGAGGACGGCAACTAACACCAATAGCCAACCGCGTCTCCACAAAATGCGAATGTAATCTGAAAGTGGCATGGGGCAATAATACCAGAAGAAAATTGGAGATTAGAGATTGGAGATTGGAATCTCTAATCTCCAATCTCTATTTATATTTCGGAATCTCCACGATGATATTTAATCCTAACGCTTCAACATCTTTTCTCTCGCGCACAAACGGATCAAGGTAGTGAGCGAGAAAGGCACAGGCGAGGCCGACGGCGACACCGAGGATGAGTCGGATCGGCAGATCGAGTGAGTCGCGCAATCCAACGGATGATGAGCTAATCGAAGGAACGTCTAACGGAGTCACAACCGCGTTGTTCTTGCCGAGTTGAGGGAAGACGCTGGCGTTGCGCGTTTGTAGCACGGTGATGGCAGCGTTGGCAATGGCGCTGACGTCGTCGGCAGTTGCGCCGTTAATGTAGAGAGTGAGTTGACTGCGAACATAATCCGACGCGAGCGATCCTTGAATCGTTGAAGCAGAAATGTTTTTGCCTTGCTTGCTCAACTCGTCACTCACTGCCTGAGCGAATGAACTTGTTTTCGTCCAATCGGAAAGACTGCCCACGATGTATTCCGATGTCAGCCAACTGTAGTAGGTGGGATCGAATCCCGGTGCGCTCTCAAAGGCGGGCGGGGTGCTGGCACTGAATCGAATCTTGGTGCTGTAGGTGGTTGCCGCGCGACGAAAGGTGGCGACGCCGACGAGCCCAATGATGATCGTTGGAATGAGGGCGAGCCACCACCAACGGCGGAGGATGGTGTAGTAGGTGTGAAGTTCCATAGTAAAGGATGAAGGAAGAATTATGAAGGATGAATTTTTGATCCGATAAAGTTTGTGAGTTGTTCTTGAAAAACTTTTTTGTCAAACTTCAAAGCGAAGTTGTGAATTTCGTTTGGATTGAATCGCGTCGCGTCAAAATTCTTTAGAACATTAACAAGCGCCCCGACAGTTTGTTGATGAAAGAGATGTCCTGTTTTATTTTCGATCACTGTATCTATTGCGCCGCCGCCGGCATAAGCGATCACCGGACGACCGGCCGCCATCGCTTGCACCGGCGCGATGCCGAAATCTTCCAAGCCCGGAAAGATGAAGGCGCGACAGCGCGACATTAAACGCGCGGCTTCTTCATCCGAGACTCGCCCCACGAATTTTATCGTATCCCCTGCCATTCGTTCCAAGCGGGCGCGGTCTCTGCCATCGCCCGCCACGATCAGCGGCAAGCGCAACTGTGTACAGGCTTGCACCGCCAGATCGACTCGCTTGTACGGGATCAATCTACCCAAACACAAAAAATAATCTTCAACCTGATCACTGATGTTGAATCGTTCGGTATTGACAGGCGGGTAGATGATAACCGATTCGCGCTCGTAGTATCTGGCGATTCGCCTTTGCACATCCGACGATATGGCAATGAAATGATCCACACGGGATGCCGCCGCCTTGTCCCACCGCCGCAGCAGATCGAGTGACGGGCGAATAATGTTGCGCTGGAGTTGACCGAATCCCTCACGCGAAGCGTAATCGTCAAAGCCCCATATGTAGCGAGTCGGAGTCAAACAATAACAAATATGAATCGCATTCTTCGGTTTTGTTATGCCGTGACAAAACCCGCTTTTGTTGGAGAGGATGATGTCGTAAGCGGCGAGATCGAAATTTTGAAAAGCGAATGGGTAGACGAAGAGATACGGTTGATGAAAGCGATGCACGAGCGGCAGAGAATCCATGAACGACGTTTTGATGTGCCACTGCCGCCAATGCGCGGGCATCTTCTCGCGCCAATACATGGACGTGTAGATCGGCGCGTCGGGAAACATCTCGACCAAAGTCTCCAGCACATCTTCCGCGCCACCGATTTGGTTGAGCCAGTCGTGGATGAGGGCGAGGGGCATTAGTTCTTGTTTGA
>CAKKQG010000114.1:6005-7866 GCA_919901875.1 Anaerolineales bacterium | reverse complement strand
GCGAAGAGTCGCGCCTCACCATCCACTGCGGTCACAATCAGTTGGTCTTCCGCCGTTGGACGCTGCGATTGCAGCCATCGCCAGAACTCCGAAGTGCCGCGAGTGCCCCAATCACCCTCTCCCAAAAAATCTAATGACCACAAGGTTTGAGTGCCGTCCGACAATTTAATTTTTGCAGGCGAGCGATCATTCCGTTTTTGGATTTCAAAAAAAGAAGGCCAAAGCGCGTCGCGCACTTCGTCGCCAAACGGCACAGAAAGTCCCGCAACACTTTCTGCCGTAAGAGGCACGCGCAGCACCACGCCGGTGATCAAGCGTGGTTTCCAGCCATAGCGCCCATCGCCGATAGCCACAATGAGGCGGCTCTGACTCACGGCATTGCGAAGAGTGGATTTGGGATTACGAGTCGTGATAGGAATTCGCTCATTGACGCGATACAAAATCTCGGCAAAGGGCAACGGTTCAGTTGACTCACGCACAACTTGATGCGCAAGCTCGGAGTAATTGGGTTTGGGGTTTTGGGAGACGGACGACATGTTATCGCTGCAACAAGCCTTTCTGCCTCCATCGCGCTATTAGCGCGCTTCGATTCTTGTAGCGTTCGCTCAACTCTTGAACCCGCGAAGCGAAAGATGCCTGCGTCTTTTGAAATTCGGCGAGTTGCTGCAACTGGACAAGCAGTGCGGTAGCGGCATCATAAATTTTGGCAGTGTGTCCTTGCAGTAACGTTTCGATTTCCTGCCAGACTTGCGGCTCACGCGCGGCGAGAGATCCCATGTCGGCAACATGCTTTTTGCGTTTTGATTCTGCTTGGCGGCGATGGGCAGATTGTTCCAATTTTTCTGCCGCCTCGCGCAGTTCACCAATGGTGCGCTGTTCCGCTTGAGTGGCGGCAACACCTTTGGTGAATGAGAGCAATTTCTTTTTGAGCGCGGCGAGTGCGCCCGGCTCACCATTTACCAACTTCAACAGAAAGTCATCACACTCGGCGCGGGAGAGGCGGGCAATCAGCGGACGAAAATCTATTTGCGAAGTGGATTGGGATTCGGCGCTGGCAGCGGCAGCCGCCTGCACCAGATGAGGGTCAACGTCGAAGAATTCAACGAAACGTTTGAGAGGCGCGGTCAATTTCCCCAAGCCTGCCGGTAGCGGCGGTTCACGATCGGCAGCGAAGGCATCGGGATCATCCTCGTCTTCATCTTCATATTCACCCGACTCAAGTTCCATCACTTTCAGCCACGCCAGATAGAGCGCGCGATAGTCGCCTTGAATAATGTCATCGCGCAGGCGGGCGAGTGTGGAAAGCACGCCACCTGTCTCGAACCACTCATAGTCTTCTTCCCGATCAAGTTGAAGTTCGAGAATGTGAACATTGCCAACAGTGGTCAACGTGAGATGATCCTCATCACAATACGACTCGATGGCGGCTTTATCCACCGATCCTTTGGGGAAGCGGAAGGCGAGGCGGCGACTGCCCCAATTGGCGACATAGAGATGCGCGTCAAAGTATTTTGCCAAGACCTTGAGGGCGTCGTGCTTAAAATCGCTCCATTCGTAAGTGACGACGGCACTGGTAGAAGAAACATCTATGTGACTGGAGAGTCCGTTGACGGCGCCCTGCTCTTCTTCAGTAAGTGGGCGATCCAGTGTTTGCCATTCGTAGTATTGATATTCGCTCATGGGTCTACCTCTTGTTACTCTTCCGCGCCGACGATCATTGCCAATGGCAGCGCCACAATTTTTTCATCCAATCGCCGCGCCTCTTGCCCGCGATAGATCATCACGCCCGCCGTGGCTTTAGGGTGTTCTGCCATGACGTAATCCAACGTGGCAGATAATCAGTTTCGACCCTGAATGAAAT
>CAKKQG010000114.1:0-5905 GCA_919901875.1 Anaerolineales bacterium | reverse complement strand
AAATTCCCAAGTCTTACTTCTTCAAGGGACCTTCGATTGCAGACAAAATTTCATTAGCACGGTAAATACGATTTCGCGCTTTGCCGGTGATCTCTTTCAGCACACGAGCCTTTGTTAGTTGATCGACATAACGTTGCGCCGCCGGAAAACCTACTTCGAGTTCGCGCGCAACTTGTGCCGTGGTTACCATCGGATGGGCAAACAATAAATCAACCGCCTGTAACAAACGGGCCGAGGCGCGCCCCTTTTGGAAACGCTGACGATACTCCTCATGTAAGGTTTGCAACTTACGAATACGGGTCATAGCATCTTGCGCCTGAACAGCAACTCCGTTCAAAAAGTAAACGAGCCACCCGCTCCACTCACCTGATTGACTCACCGCTAACAAGCGAGAGTAATACTCTTGCCGATGAGATTCAAAGTAAGCACTCAAGTAAAGTAACGGTTGTGGCAGTAATTCCCAGGCGCACAACAAAACCGAAATCAATAAGCGCCCTACTCGCCCATTGCCATCTAAAAATGGATGGACCGCTTCAAACTGATAATGGATCAACGCCAGTCGAACCAATGGCGGCAACTCTGAGGGTTGATGCAAAAACTTTTCAAAAGCGTTCAGCGAGTCCAGCATGGCATCGGGTGGCGGTGGCACATATGTGGCTGCTTGAAGCGTGCTGCCCGGCGCGCCAATCCAATTCTGTGAGCGTCGAAACTCACCCGGAGTCCACTGCTCGCCCCGCGTTGCTGCCATCAATCGCGCATGAATCTCGCGGATGAGGCGCAAACTCATCGGCAACTTGTCGAGTCGCTTCAAGCCATACTCCAATGCGCGCACGTAGTTGTGAACTTCAGCAACATCACTTCCCTGATCAAACAGAACTAATTGCTCGGCTTCAAACGTCAACAAATCATCTAAAGAAGCTTGCGTGCCTTCAATGCGAGAAGATAAGACTGCTTCGCGTCGCACAAAAGGTCGCACCAACAAATGAGGATTCGGGATGGAATGTCCTAAGCCCGCCAATTCGCCCAACGCTCGATCCGCCGCTGAAAGTGCGGTAATAATTTCTGCCGACCACTCGAATTGAGGCGGCAAAGCGTTAGGCACAAATGCCCAGTAGTCTGTTGGATGGTGAATGACTTTGCCCGAGGCGTTTGAAGTAAATTGCTCTGGTCGCATTAGCTTTAGAAATCCTTATTACCACCAACGATAATTAGTCTCTTGGCTATTATCGTTTTGGCGATGAGCCGATAATACGCTTAACCTTGCGCTTTTACAACCTCAAAAAAAATTAGGGAACGAAAATCTTTGGCGACCGCGACGAGGGCACGGGTTTAAAGGAGCGTCCGTCTTGCATCATATCCTTACTTTTTTTGAAGTCTATCGCTCTCGCTTGATAGGGTTATGCGATGGTTTTGCGGGGAGAGGTGTTACACAAATACTTCTGCGACACATTTTAGCGGGCTTATTTGACGGTTTTGGTTGAAGGCATGTTCTTTTTATTGCGATTCTCGTCGCAGAATTTCTGTTCTGCGAAGTGGAAATTTTAACGACACCTTCTAGAGGCTGACAGAAAACAAACTAATATGCTGACGAAAATTCTCATCGGAAATGTACCCCAACAAAACATCGAGTGAATCGTGCGACCCAACTCATTGGCGAAGCCAGCATCATGTCTACCGCGGGAGGCATGGACATATCGGCGCCAACGTGCGTGGGATCGGTTGAGAGGGTTATTTCCCCCGCGCTGTTTACGTCCAAGCTCATAATCAATTACCCAATTTCGTCTGTTCGGGCAATAAGTTAAACTCTGGCTGCCATACACAAACACAATTGCGTCCGTTGTTTTTCGCTTTGTATAGCGCCTGATCCGCTCTAGCCAGAAGTACATCCGAAGATGATTCGGAATCAAGCGAACAATGGGCTACACCTAAACTAACCGTAAGGTGATCTTTGGGGAAGCGATGGGTGTCAACAACAGCGCGAATTTTCTCGGCAGCTATACACGCCCCGTCGAGGTCGGTCTCCGGCAAAACAATAGCAAACTCCTCGCCACCATAGCGCGCAACCACATCCACCCCACGCACGTTTTTGAGAATGAGTCTCACAACCTGACGAAGCACTTCATCCCCCGCCGGATGACCGTAGGCGTCGTTATATTCTTTAAAGCGATCAATATCGAGCATAATCAGAGAAACACCATGACGATAGCGATTACAACGCTCGATCTCTTTTGGTAGAAACTCATCAAAATGACGACGGTTATAAGCGCCAGTCAGACTATCGGTCATGGCTTGTTGTTGAATCGTTTGATAGAGTCGTGCATTCGCAATCGCCAAGCCGATCTGTTCACCAATCGCTTGATACAGAGTGATGTCATGTGACTCAAAGGCGCGTGGTCGTCGGCTGAGTATGCCCATGATGCCGCTGACTTCACCTTTCGCGGTCAATGGTACACACAGATAAGCACCCCACTCTGGTTGTGATTTCAATAACCCTAATTCGACAAAGGCCGGCACTTCGGCAATATCGTCGTGCAAGCGAATACATGCTTCACGCACGACCACTTCATTATGAAAACCACTTACAGGGAAACGGCTAAAACGATCCTTGAGTGATTCGGGAAATCCGTAGGCGGCGGCAAGAGTCAAAATATCCGTTTCAGCTTCATACAAGAACAACCCACAAGCCGCCGCGCCCAGCGTCTCGACGGTGGTGCATGCCGCCTCACGCAGAATCTCATCAAGATTTAGAGATCCACTGACAGCCTTGATCAAACGATTGAGCGCCTCTAATTCAACTGATGAGGTGGAGGAAACAGGAAGTTCAGCCCATAGCGGGAGCGGCTGAGTCACCGCAGGCGAGGTGAGTGCTTCTGCGCGCAAACGCATGAATTCTAATTCGGGAATTTGTAAAAATATCTCCACCGCGCGCGGATCGAACTGCGTTCCACTTCCCGCTTCGATCTCGGCACGGGCTATGGCATAAGATCGTCCGGCACGATAAGGGCGATCAGATGTGATGGCGTCATATGTATCGGCGACAGCAAAGATGCGCGCCCCTTGCGGGATCGCTTCACCTTTAAGTTGACGCGGATAGCCGCCACCATCCCAACGTTCCTGATGCGCGCAGACGATCTCGGCAGCCGCTTCTAAAAATGGGATGCCCGATAGAATCCGTTGACCCCATTCAGGATGGCGGCGCATCACGGTACGCTCCTCTTCGGTCAGCGGACCGGGTTTCAACAAGATTGCATCGGGAACACCGATCTTGCCAATGTCGTGTAACAGTGCGCCGCGGCGAATCGTGTCGAGTTCCTGTTGAGATAAATTCATTCGACGAGCGATGGCAAGTGTATAAGCGACGACACGACGAGAGTGACCTTCCGTTTCTTTATCGCGGGCATCGAGTGCGGCGGCTAACGCATCCAGTGTGTGATCATATGCCGTACTCAAATCACGAAACAAGCTAGCATTTTCGACGGCAGGCGCTAATTGTGTAGCCAGCGTTTCAAGCAACAACACATCATCACGATGGAATGCATTGACGTGATCACTGCTCACGACCAATACACCCAGAAGTTTCTCTTCACGCAAAATGGGAATAGCAACTTCGGCGCGAATATCGAGACCGGGTAATGGTACAAAATTGGGTTGTGCCGCCGTATCATTGGCGAGCCGGGTTTGGCGCGTCAGCGCCGCCTGCCCAATAAGCCCGCGACCGCGCGGTATACGCCCGCCAAGGGCAATCCGCTTCGCGCCATGACCGGCGACAGAGTAAGTGACAAGTTCTTCAGATGTTTCATCGTATAACAGCAGTCCACAAAGAAAATTATTGAAGCGCTCGGCGACATGGGTCACCACATGAGTGCTGATGGCGCGCAGGTCAAGAGTCGCAGCGATGTCACGCCCCAACTCGTTAAGGAGCTCCAGTTCCTTGGCGTGAGATTCAAGTTCGGACTCTCTTTCACGCACAGCAGCTACCATCATTTGAAATGAATTAGCGAGTTGACCGATTTCATCTGCGCGCTGGCTACCGACGACGATCTCACTCTCAATATTTCCGGCGGCAACGGCTTGCGTGGCGGCAACAAGATGAACGAGAGGTTGTGTCAGCGCGCGCGCGAGGATCACCGCTACCGCTGCCGCCGCGATTAATATTAACACTGTAATGATAAGCACCTCGCGTGCAAGTTCAGCCACTGGCGCAAATGATTCCTCGCTATCACGTTTAGCAACAACCCCCCATTTCATTTGAGGGATAGTGCGGTAGGCTGCCAACACTGACACACCGCGATAATCAAACGTTTGAATCACTCCCTCCTGTCCCGCTGCAGCTAGATGGGCCGGTTTAGCGTTTGGTGAACTTTTAGAAATTTGCAGGTTGAGCGCGGCGTTTTCATCAAAGCGTAATGGGTTGAGAAACAAAGTCTCGGCATTCGCGTTTCGCACGAGCAATGTTTCGCCTGTTGCGCCTCGATCCGGCCAATTGCTAATGAGGGGATAAAGAGTCTGATCCATCCGCACGCGAATGATGACAGCGCCGTTCACTACTTCGGGAAGTACTTTCGCTGTTTTGAGATCCACTGCGTGCAGAACATTCCCAAAGGTCATCTCCGGAGGCCCGTTATCGCCTTCGCTATGGATGTCGTAAATGTATTCGCCGTTTGGCGAAGCAAAGGTCATAGCAATCGCGGGGTGCGCCGACCAATCTGCACCGATGTGAGTTGAATCAGTAGAAAGGACCACTTTGCCGCCGAGGTCCACGAACATGATCTCGCGATAACCCGTTCGGGCTTTTTGCACGCCGTGTAAGTTGTCAATCAAAAAGCCCGAGAAAGCAGCGCGGCGTTGCTCTTCGGTTTGGGGATCAAGAATTTCCGTGAAGTGTTCTTCGATGAGGAAGTTATCGGCGAGCAGGCGGGCGTCAGCACTCCGATCATCCAGCCAAGCGTTAATCTGCTCTTTTTTGAGATCGGCGATTGAGGCCAGTTGGGCGATCACCCGTTGTTCAATCGTCTGGCGCGCGTTGTAGTAAGCCAAACCACCGATCAGCAGTGCGGGCAGCGCGGTCAAGCCAAGCAACACGATTAGCAAACGGCTCCGAAGGCTTTTAAAGGAAAACCGGCTCACGCATTTATCCTGTCACTTTCAATTAAGCGATCACCAAACGGTGGAGATCAAAATCCTGCGGCAAACCATTGAGTCTGGCAGTTAACGGAGTGAGTTGACCCAAACTTTCGGCAAAGGCGCAATGACTTGGGTCTTCTAATACGTCATGACTCAGAATTACATCGCCGCCTTGCGCTACCCCGTTCAAGCGCGAGGCGATGTTTACCGACTCACCGAAATAATCCAGCCGCTTGTTAAGCGTCACGACGATACACGGTCCAACATGCAAGCCTACCTTGAGCATTAATCGTTCTTCCCCTTGAAGCCCCATCTGTTTATTAAGCGCCTTTGTTCCACTAAGCGAGTCGGCGATAGCCGCTAGTGCATCCTTTGGCTCGGCAAATATCCCCATGACTCCATCGCCAATCGTTTTTACAGCCGTGCCGTTGTGCTTTGCTGCCGCCTCGAACAGCACCTTAAAGTGTTCGGAGACGCGGCGATAGGCTTCAGCATCGCCCACTTGATGATAGAGAGCGGTCGAGCTACGTAGGTCTGAAAAGAAAATCGCCAGTTTTTTGACTCCCAAGGATTGACCTTCTGCCAAAGATTGGTAGGCGAGGAATTCCTGAAAAGCAGGGATGGTAGTGAAGGTGAGGGCTGAAACCAGACCATGATGCGCGTTGACCCAGTCGTGAAAGATCGGATCGTCGCGATCGGCAGCAGTCAGGCGGCGAAGGCTGTCATTGACAGAGACGGTGACAAAAAGCCCTTCGTCCAAGTTCGCCTCAAAGTCGTGGTT
>CAKKQG010000113.1 GCA_919901875.1 Anaerolineales bacterium | reverse complement strand
TGCGCGTGCGCTTTTTTGGATTTTTGCCCGGCGTCACCACACCCGGCGGCGCGACCCATCAGGCAATCGAAGACATCTCGGTGATGCGGTCTCTGCCAAACATGACCGTGATCGAGTGCGGCGACGCGACGGATGTGGAGTCGGTGTTAGATGCAATTCACGATGTTGATGGTCCCGTTTATGTGCGAATGTTGCGCGGCGAGATTCCGCGCTTGTTTGCCAAAGAGGAAAAGATGCAACTCAATCGTGCGCGGGTATTGAGTCAGGGCGACGATGTGACGTTGATCTCAACTGGCATCTGCACCGAAGAAGCGATGCGCGCCACAAAAGTTTTGCGTGAGCGCGGCGCGGGCATTCAACATTTGCACGTCACAACGCTTAAACCGTTTAGCGACCCACTGGTTTTAGAATCGCTCATCAAAGCCAAGCGCGGCATCATCACGATGGAGAACCACACCGTGTTGGGTGGCGTTGGCACAGCGACAGCAGAGATAATGGCAGAAAATGGCGTGGGCAAAAGATTGATTCGCATTGGCTTGCAAGACACATTCATTCACGGCGCAAGCAAACCGTATTTGATGCGCGAGTATGGGTTGGATGCGATTGCCTTAGTAGAGCAAGTGGAGAAATTAATCGGTGCCAAGTTGAATATCAGCGAAAACGATCTGGCGGCGGTGAGACTCGATGCTGTGCATAGTGAGGCGAAAGCCGAAGCGCTATAACAAATAGAGATTAGAGATTAGAGATTGCCACTAATCTCCAATCTCTAATCTCCAATCATATGATCCCCTCAATCCCCATCCCACTCTCTGGTCAACGCTTTCGCGTTCACTACAAAATTCTGGGCAACGAAGCCGAGGCGTTAGAGAAGGCGCACGATATTTGTTTAGAGCAAACAGTTGAATTCCCCAATGACTTGGTGCCGCAGGGCGACATCCGCGATCACATCGTGGGGTATATTGAAGCGTTGCGCGAAATTGATTTGACGCACTGTGAAGCGATCATCAGTTACGCGGTTGAGACGTCGGGTTTCGAGTTAACTCAATTGCTCAATGTGATTTTTGGCAACAGCAGTATCAAGCCGGGGATACGAGTTGAAAAACTTGATCTACCCCAAGCGTTGCTCAAACACTTTAAAGGTCCGCGCTTTGGGCGCGATGGGTTGCGAAAAATTTTAAATGTGCCGACTCGCCCCCTGCTCTGCACTGCGCTCAAGCCAATGGGTTTACCCGCACATGCTCTCGCCGATCTCGCGTATCAATTTGCGCTCGGCGGCATTGACATCATCAAAGATGATCATGGTTTAGCGAATCAATCCTTCGCGCCATTCAAAGAAAGAGTTGAACGATGCGCCGAGTCGGTTGCGCGGGCGAATCGGGAAACGGGATACAGGTGCATCTACCTGCCCAACGTCACCGCACCCGTTGACCGCATCACCGAGTATGCGGCGTTTGCGCGGGATCACGGCGCGGGCGGGTTAATGATCGCACCGGGCATCGTCGGCTTCGACGCAATGAGATCGCTTGCCGACGATGATCGAATCAATCTGCCAATTTTGACTCATCCTGCACTGCAAGGAAGTTTCGTCACACATCCCGATAATGGCATTTCGCACTGTGTGATCTTCGGTCAACTCGCGCGGCTGGCGGGCGCCGATGGATCGATCTTCCCTAACTTCGGCGGACGATTTTCTTTTAGCCGCGAAGAATGTAAGAGCATCGCCAATGGCACGGTGATGCCGATGGCACACCTCAAACCGATTCTCCCTTCACCCGGCGGCGGCATGAATTTAAATCGCATTCCCGAAATGCTGGAGTTATATGGGCGTGAGGTGATCTTCTTAATCGGTGGCGGGTTACACAAGCACGGCGATAATTTGGTGGAGAACTGCAAATATTTTAGGAAGATAGTGGAGGGGATGTGATGACGGAAGTTGGATGTTAGAAATTGGAAAAAGGTATAATCCAATTATGCCTTTGCCCGATTTCAATACGGACGGTGATTTACCTATTGGTATGTATCTCGCTTCGCTTGATGAAGTGATAGATCGTTTTGGGAAAAGCACATCACAGAGGGCGAAGATCGCAGAACGATTGAAGCGCATCCATTCATTGGTAAAAAACACAAATGGTTTAGCGCGGTTCATCATCTTTGGCTCGTTTATCACAGGCAAGTCTTCACCGAATGATGTTGATATTTTTCTTTTGATGAGTGACGCATTTGATGTCGGCAAAGTGACGGGCGAAACATTGATTGTGTTTGATCATCCTGCGGCGCAATCTTATTTTGGCGCGAGCATCTTTTGGGTGCGGCGATTTGCCGCGTTGGGTGGCGAGACCGCGACAGTTGAACATTGGCAGATCAAGCGTGATGGCACGCAAAGAGGTATCGTGGAGGTAATATGATTCGAACCGATCAGGAATTTCAAGTGACGCTTCAACGCATTATGCACTTTCAAAATCAAGTGACACAATTGCGGCGACAAGAAACGAATCCCGCCAATTATCGGCTATCAGTTTCGGGTTACCTTTCCGAAATTGATCGCATGAACTTGGAAGTGCGCGAATATCTTTTGTTGTTGCCGAGCGAGCTGGAAAAAGAGAGCGCGAAAGTAACCGCCTGATTAAACTTGGCGGGTCTTACAAAACCTGAACTGAAATTTATACTGACCCATTCGTTAATCGCAGGGTCGTTGTAGATGAGACCTCGGAGGTTTTAGAAACCTTCGAGGTTTTTTCGATCTCTCGGTAGACCGACACGGTCTTTTTGGATAGTATACCGTTCAACTCATATTCAAAATTTTCTAATCTTTTCCCTCTTGACTCGACACCCCAATTTCCTGTATTTTATGACTGTTAGTCATTATATGACCATTAGTCAGAAAAAAGCCCCCCAAACCGAAAAAGTCTCCCCTGCCAAAGGACGGCGCGAGCGCCAGACGCTGGAACGGCGCGAGGCGATCCTTGCCGCCGCGCGCGACGTGTTCTTCAAGCGCGGGTTTCATCGCGCTACTGTAGACGAAGTTGCCGAAGAAGCCGAAGTTGCCAAAGGCACGGTGTATCTCTACTTCGAAAGCAAAGAAACTATTCTGTCACACTTGTTGCTCGAAGGACTCGACGCCTTAGGCGAACAACTGACCGAAGCCTTCAACGAAAAATCGTCATTCTCTGCCGAAAAACGTTTGCGCCGTTTGTGCGCGGCATACCTTGATTTCTACACCAACGAACCCGATTACTTCCGTTTGATGATGGCATTTGATCGCGGGCAGTTTCAAGAAGCCGTGCCGAAGGAGTTGTATCAAAGTATTTTAGAAAAATCATCACTGGGGCTGCAATGGGTGGTGAAATCTATACAGCAAGGAATAGAAGATGGCGATTTGGCGAAATGCAACGCAAAGAAAACTGCCGGGATGTTGTGGGCGGCGGTGAACGGCGCGTTAGTGATCGTCTCGCATCCGTTGCGGCGCGAGATGTTGGATCAAGAAGTAGAGACGCTTTATAACGGCGTGATGGAATTGACGATTAGAGGATTGAAAGCATAACGTGATACGTGATGCGTGATTTGCGATGTGCAATACGCGATATCCGATATGCGATAAGCAATATGCGATATGCGAAAAGGAGAAGGAACAATGAAAGAAGTTGTTATTGTGGACGCTGTCCGCACCCCCGTTGGCAATCATGGTGGATGTTTCCGCGATGTGGACGCCAAGGCACTTGCCACGACCGTGATCAAAGGAATTTTGGAGCGCACTAAGATCGATCCCGCTTCGATCAGCGAAGTGATTTTTGGATGTATCGCTCAACCGTCGGATGCGCCGAACATTACGCGTGTGGCGGCGTTGATGGCAGGAATACCGAAAGAAGTTCCGGCGTATACCGTTGCCCGCAATTGTGATTCGGGCGTGGACGCCATCGCCAGCGCGTGGCGCGGCATCCAAGTCGGTGACGGCGACATCTACGTCGTCGGCGGAGTCGAATCCATGAGCAACATCCCTTACATCGTGAAGGGCGCGCGCTGGGGACTCAAGATTCGCCACGCGCAATTCACCGAT
>CAKKQG010000112.1 GCA_919901875.1 Anaerolineales bacterium | reverse complement strand
GCGCCCACCAAGAAGGCGATGATCGCGCCAATGCCGCCCATGAAGTTGATAATGCCATTTGCTTGTGAGCGATAGTGCGAGGGCGTGATGTCGGGCATGAGGGCGACAACGGGCGTGCGCCACATCGCCATCGAAAGCATCAGCGTGCCGGTGCCTGCCACAAACAAGGGCAACACGCTTGCAATCGGGATGACGCCAAAGGCAACCGCCGCGAGCGGTGCGCCGATCAAAATAAACGGCATCCGTCTTCCGATCCGCGTGCGTAAGTTATCAGACCACGCGCCGATGGGCGGCAGGATCAATAAGGCGGCGATGTTATCGAGCGTCATGAAGAATCCGATCCATTCGGGCGGAAGACCAAACTTCTTTTCCAAGAAGATTGGCACAAAGGCGTTATACACCGCCCAGATCACGCTCACGCCAAAGAAACCAAAGCCCAACAAAAATGTTTTGCCGTAATTAAGTTTCATGATCGATCTCCTTTAATTAAACGTATTGCGTATTACCCCTTCGGGTCACGCATCACGTTATGGAATCACTACCGCATAATTAAGAATCAACCGTTCTCCCAAACGTTGCCCGCTCGCCTCATCATACCAACCTACGCCGACGTTGTACGTGCCGCGCGGCAATTTCTCGAGGGCAAAGGCTTCGGCGTGGGTGATCAGTTCATCTTTCGCCCACTTGGTCGTTGGCACGCCCGGAAGCACATCGGCTTGCAACACAATTTTATCTTGAGATGGATCGAAAATATGAACGAACATTTTATAATTCTTGGTGAGGGGCGCGCCCGTCTGCCAATACAACGTCAATGCCAATACACGATTCTTGATCGAGATGGCGTAGCTGTCTAAGGTGATCGCGCCAAACACCGCGCCCGATTTTATTTTCAACGGCGGCGGCTCGGTGACGGTCGTCGGCGTAGAGGCGGCGGCGGAGGCCGTCACCGTTCCCTCGCGCGTGAAGCGAAAACCGTTAAAGTAAAGCGCGGCAAGAATAAACGCAATGAAGATTAAAGAGATTGCAGACAGAGAATCGCGTAGTTTCATTTTTAGAAAGAAACCCGCTTTCACGTTAGAAAGCGGGTTTCTTGAGTAACAAACTTGTGACGCAAATTGGCAATTTGCGCTACGGAAATCGGCGCAATGAACGACACCTTAGCGTCGTCGTGTGAGAACCAAGAAGCCTGCCACACCCGCGGCAACCAAGAGCAACACCACACCCGCGCCCGCCAACAAGGCACGCGTAAGCGCCGAGTTGCCTCCACCCGTGTCATTTGTGGTTGTGCTTGTCGTTCCACCCGATGACTGCGCGCCAAATTCGAGATTTGCCGTGCTGCCCGAGGCAAGAGTTAAATCCCAAACGTCACGAGTCGTTGCGCGGTACCCGGCTGGCACTACAGAGGAGACTCGATAGTTGCCGCCCTTGAGGTTGTCAAAACATTTCGGTTCGCTGACACCATCAGTGGTGTACGACGCAACCGGCGCGCTGTTGCTCGTATCAAGCAAACTAAACGATCCGCCTTTGACCAAACCTTCACCGGCATCCAACACACCATTGCCGTTGGCGTCATTGTAAAGCGTCACACAGATCGCGCCCGCCCCTGGGACTTTGGTGCCAACCGTTGTTGCCTGTGGCGCGGCAGTCGGTTGCGCGCCGCCAGCCGCTGTGGGTTGTGGTTGAGTAGCGGTGGGTGCGGCAGTCGGCTGCGCTTGGGAACCCGCCGCCACCGTAGCAATGATCAACTTCTGCCCGATGCTGATGAACTTGGCGTTGGTCAAACCATTCATCTTCATGATGTCGTCAATACATTTAGGGTCGTTGCCGCGATCCAATGAGAAGCAAATATCAATGATCGTCACATCCGCTGGCATAGTGAAGATCACTTTGCCTTCGGCGTTGGGTGTGGGGATGGGGAGTTTGCCCACCAACGCGCGCGGCGGCGGAGAGGTGGGTCCCGCCGTGGGCGGCGTTACATTCGGAGCGGCAGTGGGCGCCGCGCCTACTTCCGTCAGCGATGCGCTATCAAAAAATACTTCGGTATGCTTGGCGCACGAATCAGGATTGGCGTAAGTAAATACCGTAAGTTGAGTGCCGGAGGCGGTCACTTCCACATTTAATTGTTGGAAAGTATCTTTTGCATTCACCAAACCCGATCTTGTGACATTGGGGTCTGCCGAATAAGTTGCCCCTTGCCCAATACCAACTTGAATATTGGTTGAGCCAGTGCCTTCGGACACGGCAGGGTTATCACCAGTGCTGAACCAAGAGGTTGCCCAGACGGTGAACTTATATTTCTTGCCGGCAGTCACATTGACTGTTTGCTGTATACCGGCAAAGAACGTGCCACCTGTATCGCCCGATGATTGCGGCGCACCAAGCAACTGTATCGATCCGGAACCGGCTTGCACACGACGTCCTTCTGTAGCGCGCTGATATGTGGGCGTGCGACGTGTGCAGGGCGCATCACCTCCGCTTGGGGGCAAACTCCAAGTAGCCCAACCGTTAATATCTGCATCAAAGCTACCATTAGTGAGCAAATTGCTCTGAGCCTGCGGCGCTTCGCGGACTTCGTCACGTGGGGATGCGGCCACCGGCGAAATTGCCAGCCACAACACTGCCGCCACTGCCAACAGACTCAGAATAGATTTTATTGAACGCATAAAACTTTTCCTTTCACTATTTCTTTTTTGCCAATACAACAACTGCAACCCCCATGACAACCATAAACATCACGACGACGCCTAAGAAGATCACAAGGATTGTTGTCGTCGAAAGAGTTGGCGCGGGGTCAGAACGAGTTACCAACGTCAGCCCAAAAACCAATGTCACCGATTTGCCCGCCTCTACTTGCACCGTTGATTCACTAGTTGTTGTTGCCGTAAAACCTGCGGGCGCGGCAACCGTCACCGTATATTTACCCGGCGCAATCTGCTCAAAGCAGCGCGGCTTATCCGTCGCCGTCGTCACATAACCATCAAGCGGTTTGTTGCCATCGCTCAATGTTACGCGCACATTGGGCAATGATGGCTCAGAATCATTGCGGGCATTGCCGTTGGCATCATTATACGCGATCACGCACAGCTGCCCGTGATTCGGAACGACGGCAACCGCGCGCGGCGTTTGAGTCGGCAAGCGAACCAGCTCGGGCGTGTTCGACGGTGTCGCCGTCATTTGCGGCGTTACCGTTGGCGTGGGTTGAACCGTCACCACAGCAATCAACAATTTCTGCCCGGGCAAGATCGAATTGGATGTCAGACCGTTCAATTGCTTGATGCCATCCACCGTGACCTTATGATAAAAAGCGATCACGATCAATGTGTCGCCTGATCTCACGGTGTACCATACCTCACCGCTTGCTTGAGGCGTGTTCGTGGGGGGCCATGTCGGGCTGACGCGGATCGTTGCCGTGGGGATCGGTGTTTCGGATGAGGCGGCTGCCGCTTGCGTTGACGATGACACCTGTTGAATCGGGTCGGCGTTAGAAGCGATCACGTACAAGGCGGCATCATCCACAAAAACTTCATTGCGTTGCGTCGCCACCTTTGGCGCAGAGCGTGTAAAGACCGTCACGGTTGAACTGCGCGCAACCACATCAACCCCGAACAACTGCCACGTATCAATTGCACTGCCCGCCGTCCCCCATATCACACTCGCTCCGAATGGATCCGTTCCGCCGTTTGGATCAACGCCGACTTGCATCTCCATTGAGGTTTGACCCGTTGAAGACGCGCCGGACATAAAAGCGGTAAAGCGATACTTCTGACCGATGATCACGCCCGTCACTTGCTGATATACCCCCGCTTGGTGAACCGCCGACGTGGTTGAATACTTTTGCGCGTTGTTGCCGCTGTGAACCCGCCCGCCCGAAGAGAAGGCGTCTCGAAATTCCGGTTTGCGATACGTTGAATCAGGTTCGCGCCACCAGGCTGTCCAGCCGTTGGCGCTGCCGTCGGCGTTGTAAGCGCCGTCGAAGCCGGGATTGTTGAGCAAATTTTGTTGGCGATGAGTGGCGGCAAACGCGGGCGACGAGAGACACAATGCCATCGCGCCCAAACCCACAATCAAAACGAAACGAAGTAAAAACTTTTTCATCACA
>CAKKQG010000111.1 GCA_919901875.1 Anaerolineales bacterium | reverse complement strand
GGTCACGCTATGAGATTGCTTCGTCGCAAAGAACGCTCCTCGCAATGACGCTGAGTAGTTATCTTTTCAGTGACGCAGGTCTCATCTAAAATTCATTTTATCGGAGTATAACAGGAACATGAAACGACTCGCCACTACTCTCTCGATCATCCCTTTGATCCTCGCTTGCACCTGCAGCACGATCACGCCGATCACTTCATTCACCCGCGACACAGATGTGCCGCCGTTGGCTGCCACACGCGCGGATGCCGCCACAACGAATCCGCAACCCACAGCCAAGGCGGCTACCGCAACCCGATCACCGACTTCCACATCGGTGCCATTATCGCTGAGAAAGATCGATCCGCTTCCCACCGATTGCCGCGAGTCGCCGATGGGCTTGCCGATCCAAAACATGATCGAAGTGGCTTACCTGCCAACCGGATTTTGTTTCAACGGCGAGATCGATCTGTTTGAGAAAGACGGCAAACTCTACGTGGCGCAGTCGCTGAGCGATGAAGCCGCCTTCTTCATCGCCGATGTGACCGACCCAACTAAACCCGTCGTGGTCGGCGCGTGGCAGTGGAGTCAATTCACCTACACTGCCGATCTCAAAGCGTTTAAGCAGAACAGCAAAAATTATATCGTTCTCTCGCAACAACGCGCGCGCAGCGTGAACGACGTGTGCGGCATTGAGATCGTGGATGTGACAATACCCTCCAACCCGGCGGTGGTGGGTTACTACAAAGGCGTCACCACCGGAAACATTTCGAATTGGTGTGACGTACATACCAGCCAAGTCAGCGTAGACTCGAAGGGCGATGGCGCATACCTCTATCTCTCGTCTACCGCGCGCGGCGATTTGCGCGTGATAGACATCCGCGACTTTAACAATGTGCGCGAAGTGAATCACTACACCTATCCGCTCGGCACGAGTCAAAATAATTTCGTCCACGATACGACGATTGTCGGAGATCGGGTGTATGTCGCTTATTGGAGCGCGGGGTTGATCATTTTAGATAAGAAGCAGGTCGAAGCGGGGCAGACGGTGACACCGTTAAATCCTGTGGACAGCATCAAACCTTCCGGTTTTAAAATTCATCAAGCGTATCCAACGGCGGATGGCAACTTTGTATTCATTCAAGATGAAGTGACGTATAAGCCGCCTTTCAGTCAATTGCGCTTGTACGATATTCGTGATGTAAAAAATCCCAAAGAAGTGTTGAGCGTCACGCTTGAGAATCCTTTTTCATCGCCGCACAATATATTGATTGATGGGGACAAACTTTTTGTTGGGTGGTACATGGACGGCGTGCGCGTATTTAAAGTGGATGTGAGCAAACCCGATCAACCTAAAGTTGAACCTGTGGCGCACAAAGCGGTGCGTGCCTCAAAAGGCAAAGGCGTGATGGGCAGCGACATCTTCGATGGAATATGGGGCGTACGTTTGCACGAGTGCAACGTGAAGGGCGAGAAGATGACGTGCGTCTATGCCAGCGATCTGACGCGTGGGTTGATCATTGTGGCAATGAAGTAGCAGATGGCGACCAAACCCGAAGGGTCTTAAAGACCCTTCGGGTTTGGTCGGTTGAACGCGAATTGACTTTTGTCTGTGTGCCGTGCTACATTTGAACACAATGAGGTGTGAACTATGGCTGTCAATTACGCTCCTCCGCCAGAAATAATAGAAGAAGTTGAATATCCTGCATCGGATGGCAAACCTATGGGTGAAACCGGTTTTCATATTAAGTTGATCGTTTATGTCATCAGCCTGCTAGAAACTTATTTCCGTCATCGCTCTGATGTGTACGTCGGCGGTGATATGTTTGTTTATTACGAGGAGGGCGACCCACGCCGTTGCTTTGCCCCGGATGTCTTCGTTGCATTTGGAGTCTCCAACAAGGAACGACGCTCGTGGTTCACCTGGAAAGAAAATAAAGTCCCCGACGTGATCTTTGAATTCACGTCCAAAGAGACGCGCGAAGAAGATTTGTGGACGAAGCGCGGACTCTATCAATGGCTAGGCGTGAAAGAGTACTTCCTTTTTGATCCGCTCGATGAATATCTCAAGCCGTGCTTGCAAGGTTTTCGCTTGATAGACGGCGAATATCACGCTCTCCCTGAAGTGAACAACAGCCTACAAAGCGAATCACTGGGACTGACTCTAAGCGCAGATGGCAACAGGCTGGCGCTGACTGAAACCGCGACAGGCAAACGATTGTTGCA
>CAKKQG010000110.1 GCA_919901875.1 Anaerolineales bacterium | reverse complement strand
CGGAAGACTCGACAGGTCTTGTGGTGGTCAGCGCTTCGGATACCGGCAAACTTGTAATAAGTTGTAGATAGAAATCTGAATGATCTACAAAGGATGTTAAATACACAACCGCTCCTATAAATGCGAGCGGTTGTTTTTATTTAGGCGATCTCGCTGATCTTCACCGGGCGATTCTCTTTGAACGATTTCAACGCCGCCATGCCGATGACGACGGGGGCGCGGCCATCCGCGCCTGTCACCGCAGTTGCCGTATTGTTGCCGACACTTTCTATAAACTCGCTCATCTCGTTGACAAACGATTCGGTGTAACGCTCCAAGAAAAAGTAGAGCGGCTTCGACGAATAAACGCCATCGCGTGTGCTGTGGACGTGCGTATCGGGCAAATTGTTGCTCACTGCCGCCATGCCTTCTGACCCCAAAACTTCCACGCGCTGATCGTAACCGTAGACGGCTTGACGCGAATTATCAATCGTGCCAATCGCGCCGTTGGCAAACCACAGAGTCGTGATCGCCGTATCCAGATCGCCTGCCTCGCCGATCTTCGGATCGATCATCACGCCACCTGCCACAAACACTTGCGTCACCTCACTGCCCATCAAGTAACGCGCCATATCAAAATCGTGGATCGTCATATCGAGAAAAATCCCGCCCGACACTTTGATGTATTCAATCGGGGGTGGGGCGGGGTCACGGCTGGTGATGCGTAAGATGTGCGGTTTGCCGATCTTGCCATTCGCCACCAACTCGCGCACTTTTCTAAAATTAGAATCAAAGCGGCGATTGAACCCGATCTGCAACTTCACACCGGCTTTGTTCACGGCGGCGAGCGCCGCATCAATTTTCTCTAGCGTGTGATCAATCGGCTTCTCACAAAAAATATGTTTGCCTGCCGCCGCCGCTTCTTGCACGATCTTGGCGTGCGTGTCGGTTGACGAACAGATCGCCACCGCCTGAATTGTTTTATCGTCTAATATCGCCTGATAATCGGCGAGTGCTTTGGCATTCCATTTCGCCCCAAGTTCCTCGGACGCTGTCGCGTTCACGTCGGCAACCGCCACGAGCGTCGCGCTCGGGATTCGCGTGGCGATATTCCCGGCGTGAATCTTTCCAATTCGTCCCGCGCCGATCACGCCGACGCGCACTGATGATGTGGTCATAAAAATTTTCTCCTTGTTGGGGCAGGGCTTGCCCCTGCCCATAAGGCGACTGCAAGAGTCGCCCCTACGGTTTTCGAATCGGCAACTTCAACACATTCTCCTCCCACCGATCTTTGATCCACGCATAATCGGGATCATCGTAGGGCGGAGTCCCGCGCGCTTCATTCAACAGATCGCCCGCGAGATAATTTAAAAAATAAACATTCGATCCCGGCGCGGCGGCAACCGGATGAAACCCTTGCGTTACCAACACTGCGTCGCCGCTCTGCACGGCGAACATCTCGTCAAAATTTTTATCCTTGCGATAGTTGCGATGAATGGCAAAACCGTTTTGCGGTTCGAGGCGATAGTAATAAACCTCTTCGAGATAGGGCGAACCCATGTAACCATCGTGACAATGCGGAGGCCAGCCCGACCACGCGCCACCCGGCACATACACTTCAAACAAAATTAAACGCTCCGCCGGAAGTGGATGCTGCAAAATGTGATTGACCTGACGCCGTGCCGCGCCGCCGCCACGTATTTCGGCTTTCATCTCACTTGGCGCAAACAACCGCGTCGGATACTTCCCCTCGGCGGGTGCGCCGCCGATGGCGAATTCAACATCAGTAATCGCTTCAACGTTGATCGTTTTGCGCGGTGGCGCATACAACACATGCGGCAGTTCGGCGAAAAAATTCTTGCGGGCGATCTCAAATCGATCTTTATCAACTTCTACTCGCATCTCGCCCTTAAGCGGAACAAACGCAACCTCTTCGCCCTCCGTCGCCTGTTGAAATCTCTCTCCCGCTTTGATCGCCATCGCTTTAAAACTCAAATACTTCCACCCCGCCGATTGTGGCGTGATGTCCATCAAAGTTTTCGAATCTCGGTTTGGCTTGATGTGATGTTCCAATCTCCAATCTCCAATCTCTGATTACTGTTCACTGATTACTACTCAATACCCCAACCCTCTCAAATACTCCCTGCTCCTCTTCGCGCTCTCTTTCGGTTCACCCATACCTGGCAACACATCTTGCTCCACCACGATCCAGCCATTGTATTTCATCCCGTTCAAAACTTTCAGCACAGCAGGGAAATCCACATCGCCTTTGCCCAACTCGCAATAAATTCCGCTGCCAATCGCTTTGACGTAATTCCAATTTTCCGAAATCACCTTCGCCCGAATTTTTGGATCGTGATCTTTAAAATGGACGTGCCACACGCGCGCCGCATGTTTCTTCAACCCCTCCACGGGGTCGCCGCCGCCGAAACGATAATGCCCGGTGTCGAAACACAAACCGACATACGTTGGGTCGGTGAGGGCGAGAAGTTTTTCTGTCTCTTCGGGTGTCTCAATCCACGTTCCACAATGATGATGATACACGCAACGCAATCCTGTTTTCTCTTTCACTGCGCGGGCGATGCGATTGACTCCTTCGGCGTAAATCTTCCAACCCTCTTCACTCAAACCATGTTCTGGTTTAATTCGTCCAGCACTATTTCCTCGTGTAGGCATTAAACTATGATCATCACCCAACACAATAAAACAATTAAGCCCACCCACATCAGCCAGCAACCGCGCAATCAACAAAGCTTGTTTTTCACCCGCCTCATGCGCCTCGCGTTGAGCATAATGAACACTAATCCACGACGCCATCAATTTTAATTTCCGCGCCGCCAACTCTTGCGAAAGCTTTTTCGGATTCGTCGGCATGAAACCCCAATCGCCCAGTTCCGTTCCGGCATAGCCCGCCCCAGCGATCTCATCAATCACTTTCACATAACCCGCTCGTTCACCTTCAATGTTCTCAA
>CAKKQG010000109.1 GCA_919901875.1 Anaerolineales bacterium | reverse complement strand
GGAAGCCCATGCCACCGGTGAACAAACCGTGACCGTAGGCATTGTGGACAACATCTTTTTTAGTGACGCCCGCGCTCGACACAGTGCGCGCCATCACCTCTGCCCACAATTCCACATCGGCACGGGTGTAGCCGCCAACGGTAGGTTTGCCCGTTGTGCCAGACGAAGCGTGAATGCGAACCACATCATCTAATGGAACGGTGAACATCCCAAAAGGATAGTTATCGCGCAGATCGCCCTTCTCGGTGAAGGGCAGCCGCTTGAGATCGTCAAGCGATTTAATATCGGCAGCGCCAACCTTGTCGCCGAGTTTCTTTTTATAGAACGGCGATGTGGCTTTGAGGCGCTCAACTAATTTTTGCAAGCGTTGAACTTGCAACTTCTCCAAATCCACGCGCGGCATTGTTTCAAATTCAGGATTCCAGATAGGCATAGTTCCTCCTCGATTGCTGATTTTCTATTTCTGATTGTTGATTGAACCATCTCGCAATCAGAAATCAGCACTCTTCAATCAGAAATTAGATTAGCCAGTTTCCCTCGCGTCCCACATAGAACGCTTGGCGATTCAATTCAACATGCTTCTGCGGCACACGCGCCACGATCACATCAAGCCACGCTTCCGCCGTCATCTCCATTTGCGCCGAGAGCGCGCCGAGCAGCACGCTGTTGGCGACTCGTGCATTGCCCAACTCTTCGGCGATCTTCTTAGCGTCAATCAGCAACACTTTGCCCGCCGCTTGTTTGACGAGTGAGATCACCCGCTCATCCGCCGGATAGAGATCGTTGCCGTAGACCGTTGAGGTCGGAATAATTTGCTGCACGCTCAACAACAACGTGCCGCCGGGTTTAAGAAATTCCATCCAGCGCAAGGCTTCCAACATTTCTTGCGCCACAAAATAATCCACCGCGCCCTTCTCGCACAACGGAGAGGACACCTGCGCCCCCCAGCGCACATGACTCGTCACCGCGCCGCCGCGCTGACTCATGCCATGCACTTCCGATTTTTTCACATCCGCGCCGAGCTGCATCCCCACATCGGCGACGATGTCGCTTGCCAACAATGTGCCTTGACCGCCTACGCCGGCTAATAGAAAGTTTGTTGTCAGTGTCATAGTTATCGCGTATTGCGTAGTGCGTATTCCGTATGACAACACACGATACGAAATACGAAATACGGAATACGTTCACATCAAGATACGTGAGAGACAAGACTCGCCTCTAACTTCAATGCCCCTTCGAGAATCGCCTGCCGCGCGCACACGTCATAACAGAGTCCGCAGCCCACACAGGCAACAGGATCGATCAACGCTTTAGGGCGGTTGTGTTCTTCATCCATCACACTGCTCTTGCTGATCGCCGGACAACCGATGCGGAAACACATCGTGCAGCCGTTACAATCTTCTTCGACAATCTTGTAGGTTTCGCGCGGATGCGACGTGACGAACACGCACGGGGTCTTCGCAATAACCACGGCAGGCTTGTTGCTCTTGATCGCTTTCTTCACTGCGGCCTCAAATTCATCGAGGTCGCGTGACTCAACAGTGACAACTTCCTCAATGCCCATGCCGCGCACCACTTGAGCAATATCCACTTCAGGATGCAGATCGCGATGCAGAGTCATACCCGATGCCGGATTGCCTTGATGACCGGTCATGCCGGTCGTGCGGTTATCAACCACAATCGTGGTGATCGGCGTTTGGTTATAGATGGCATTCGCCAACGCCGGCATACCGGCGTGGAAGAAAGTGCTGTCGCCGATCACGGCAACGTTGGAACCTTCGAGACCGCCGCGCCGCATACCGGTGGCGACACCGATGCTGGCGCCCATAGCGCCGATTGTGTCTGTCGCCGTCAACGGCGGCATCACCCCCAACGCATAACAACCGATGTCGCTATTCACCGTTACTTTTAATTTGCGAAGAACCCAAAAGACATCACGATGTCCGCATCCGGCGCACAACACCGGCGGGCGCATCGGCAGCACGCCTTTGTCAAACGCGCGCTCAATCGGCGGCGCGTCAACAAGTCCGGCGGCGTGCGCGGCTTTGCGAACCACTTCGGGCGAGAACTCATCTACAAGCGGAAAGATATTTTTGCCTTCGGCTTGAATGCCCATGATGCGGATGTTCTCTTCAAAAAATGGATCGAGTTCTTCAATGACGATCAGACGTTTAACTTTTGAGGCGAAGTCGGCGATTAATTTTTTCGGCAGGGGCCATACCATGCCGAGTTTGAGGAACGACGCATTCGGAAAAACTTCTCTGGCATACTGATAACTCGGACCCGTTGCTACAATTCCTAAACTTGTATCGCCCATCTCTACTTTGTTGAACGGACTGGTCTCGGCATATTCCGC
>CAKKQG010000108.1:5285-6356 GCA_919901875.1 Anaerolineales bacterium | reverse complement strand
CGATGGTTGATCCACTTAAGCGAATTGCTTTGTCAGGATGAACGATCAACCAATATTGCGTTCCCTTCTTGAGAGTCGCAGAACGATCCAAATTAATTAATTGCGAGTCGCCGCGTGCGTCTGCCGCCTTGCCGAAGTCGGCAGTGATCGATCCAGTTGCCAAAACGTTGAGACCCGATGGATCGGCGGAGAGAGTCACTTTGATCGAATCGATTTCAGGACCGTGTGCGATATCAAGGATGTGAGCGAAGAAGATCGAGCTCACATCACCATCGGCGAGAGCGTTGAAGGGAGAAGGATAGGCGGTGTCGGGTGGATAGGTGAACTCATTCGGCACAGAGATCGGCTGATTGATCACGCCGCTCGCCGTTTCGATTCGCAGGTTGATCGGTCCCGGGATATTTTGCTGCATCCACTGTGACGCCGCCAACCGCGTGACGGGTCGGGTGTAGATTCGGGTGAAGGCGAAAGCCCAGGCGCCAGTGGCGGCGACAACAGCGATCATTAACGTGGCGGCTACCGCGCCGCTTAAAAGTTTGGGAACAGTTGGAAGCTGCGCGGCGATCCACAATCCAAGTCGATCTACATAATCTAGCTCGCTGGTGATCGTTTCATATTCATCACGCTTGCCTATTGCTCGATCCCAGATCACAAAAAGAATCCACGCGCCGAGAATGATCAGCGTGGGATAGATCGGCATGAAGTAGCGCATGGGCTTGACCCATTGCGAACCTTGCCAAGCGAAGTAGACGCCGCTCCACACGAGCGGGATGAGGTGGCGATCAAATTTTCCGCGAACCGCTTGCCACGCGGAAAAGGCGAAACCGATCCAGACGATGATGCCGAGCGGAACGCCCATGCCCCACTTGATCATGTTCTCCAACGGAAAAATAAATGCCGGACGATTCGTCCATTGATGATTCGGCGGGAAGTCCACATCGCCGGTGACTTGTCCGCGAATCTCGCCCATGTTTTTAAGCCACGCTTGGTTGAGTCCAAAGCCATCGAAGGCATACGGCTGCGCGATGCGGAAGACGATGAGTGAAATGAAACCGGCGAGGACGAGACCGA
>CAKKQG010000108.1:0-5185 GCA_919901875.1 Anaerolineales bacterium | reverse complement strand
AGCGGCGCGGCGTTGATCTTGGATGCCACCGAGAGTCCAAAGAAAACGCCGAACCAAAAATAGTGACGCCACTTTGTTTCGTCGAGGGCGCGCACGGAAAAGTAAATTGCCAGTGAGATAAAGGTGTTGGCGAAACTGTCTACGGTGAAGAAGTGCGCCTGTTGAATCAGGATGACGCTGAAGGCATATAACGCCGAAGCGAGCAACCCAACGCGGCGATCATAAAGTCGCGTGCCAATGAGAAAGACAATGTAAACCGAAAGGAGATCGAACAACGCGCTCAAGGCTCGCCCGGTGAGATGCACTTGATCGTAACCCGCACCGAAGGCGCGCAACACACCCGGCGATTTTTCTGTGCCGACGAGCGCAAGTCCAATAGACTTCATCGTTTCGCTGTCGCCCGTCGCCCAGGCTTTGATCGCATCCACGCCCTCACCCACGTAACGCACGATGAAGATCGGCGCAGTGCCGTAGACGAAAAAGCCGAAGCCTTTGTTGTAAGGGCTGAGCGAAGATTTGGGCGTATCAAAATACTCGCTGACGCTTTTCACCGAACTGATCGAACTGCTGACCATCGTGAGAAAACGCTCGTCAGGGTGCAAGTGTTGATTCGTGTCCCAATCGAGACCGACGAAACGGAGATAGGCGGCGGCGGCGATGATGGCGATGAGGAGGATGGTTTCAATAACGCGCACTAGCGTTTGAGATTGGAGATTGGACGCTTCGCGTGGAGATTCTCTGACGGCTGATGGCTGATGGCTGATAGCGGATGGCACAACGCTATCGTCAAGCGGGATATTTTGAGATTCAACAGAATCAGGTGAGATGGATTCGGTCATGAGAGAGTTAGGGCTTCGGCGGAATAGTATGTTCGTTAAAATCTACAGTGCCCGGCACAAAGAACGTCAAGAAATCTTTGTCGAAAAAGTTAGAGGGTTGATAAGTGAGAATACCTTTGGGATACGCGGCGCGAAGTTCGGCAATAGTTTTCGCGTCGTGGCGATTCAAAATATAAAGTTTGGGGCGCGGATCGTTCTGCCAATTCTCCGGCACGAGCGGTTGACCATCCAAGATCACATTGTCCCAACCGAACTTGCCAGCGTAGATTCCAACGGCGCGCGTATCTACCCAATAAGGGAAGGCGCGCACGATCACTGTGTCCCACGCGCCTGTGGTCGTCGCCCACGCTCGCACCACCCCGCCAAGTTCCGAAGCATTCTGCACCGAGTCTTTGTATTGTTGAGCGTAGGTCACAAAAGCGATGCGCCAATTCACCTGCGCCGACGTGACGATCAACGCGCCGACCAGCACCACGCCAATCATTGTGCCGCGCCAACCGGAGATCAATTTGCGTCCGTATTCAATTGTAATGCGTAGCGGGATCGCCGCAATGAGAAAGACCACCGCCAACGCCAAACCAGAACGCGTGATAGAAGGGTTCTCGGTAGGCAATGCTAACGCACCCGTTGACGGCGACAGCAAGATCGGAATGACGATCAACAAAAACAGATCGCGCCAATCGCGCCAGCGAATGTATCTATATAAAAGAAAAGCAACGCCCATCAAGAAGCAGGCGCCCATCACCCAATCGAGCGCGGGCTGTCCGGCGGGGCTCACCAGCCAGGCATTATCCGCCGTGTAGAAAAACATGGTCAACGAATTCCACTCGTTGCTCACCAGAGTCGGCAACAGTGGCGGCGCGGGCAAAACATCCGGCGACGGATCGCCCAGCATTCGAGTCAAACTGCGCCGCCAATAATTTTCGGGTTCGTCAATCCCATAACGGATCATCGGCACGTAGACGGCTAACAAAATGATCAGCGCAACACCGAAGAATCGAATCACTTTGATCCACGAGGCGCGTTTATTTTGATGAATCGCAAAGACGATCAACAACACGATAAAGGCGATGGGCATCGCCCGCATGGGCGTATACCCATACAAGCCGACTCCCGCCGCAAGACCCGCCAAAAGCGCAAGGTTAGGCCGACTCCGTTTAACAGCCGCGATCAGCAGCCACAACGCTATCGCCCCGAACAACGGCGCAAACGGAAAGCGCAACCCATTGCGGCTAATCAAGTTCGCCCACCACGATATTCCGGCGAGCAACATGGTGATCATCGCCAACAGATCGTCGTCAAACAGTTCGCGGGCAAGCAAAAAGAAAAACGGCAACGTGATAAAGCCGACCAGCGCCATGAGCAGCTTGAGCAAAAAATGGTTGAGCGGCAGATTGGTGAAGTAAGACGTGAGGGCGATCAGGTAAAACGTCATCGGCTCGCGCCCGCCGTTTGCCGGTTCAAAGATCGGGCGCGCTCCGTTGTTGAGGATGTCGTGGGTGTCGAGTAATTTCTCTACGTGATCGCTCGTGGTCTCAACCGGTACATCGTTGAGGCGGGCGAAACGGAAATAGGCAGAGACGATCAGGATGAGGAGAAAGAAAAATAACTTGGCGGTGAATTTAAAATCAACGCCGTCACGCCACACCGCCACAATCTTCAATCTTTGATCTTTAATCCAAAGTCCAACTGACTGTAAGCCGATCTCTTTCCGCCACATCCAGGCGATCCATTTGGAATCCATCTCCCAAAATAGCAAGAGCCACAGCAAGGTGCTGACACCCCACGTAATGAATCCGAGTGCTGGAATGTGATTGTCGCCGACGAGCAAAAAGGTAATGAGGCTCAGACTCAGCGCGGCGATAAAAAGCGGCGAGCGTTCTACGAGTGTCAGGGGGCGTTCTAAGACCTCCGAGTTCTTAAAGAACTCGGAGGTCTGTAACAACGGCGGTTGAATGGGGAGCATCGAATCGTTTCGCAACGAGATCCCGCTTCGCCACACCGCCAACACAAACAACCCCGCGCCGATCAGCATTAGCGCCGCGCCCGCGAAAGGCGACTCGGGGGCGCGAAGTATGAGAAGCTGCCCAAAGATCGCCAGCATGAACGCACCCGGCACGCCCATCCACTGCCACAAATTTAATTTGCGCCAATGGATCGCGGGCGCAGATGGCGCGAGCGATGACAGCGTGAGGCGAAGGTTGCCTTCAACCGCCGGTCGTGGACCCAGACCGATTCGATGAAGGAGGAGGAGATAAGCGTCCCAGAGAGTCATGAAAGGATGAAGAAAGAATTATGAAGTATGAAAAACGTATTTCGTATTGCGTGTTTCGTATCAGGTAACAACTCAACGGAATACGCACTACGCAATACGGTTAAGCAACCTTTTTGCAAACAAAAAAAACATACGCCCCCTTCTCTTGCTTCCCTTCCTCATAATACTTCCGCAGAAGTTTTTCAGTGAAGTAGAGATTGGCGCGAGTGGGCGAAAGTATCCAGCGTCCAAAAATAACTTTGCTCACCACCGATGGCACACCAAGATAATGTCCCCATTCTAATGAAGCGTGCGCGCCCGGCGAAAAATAATACCAAAATTTTTCTACGGCAAAGCCAGCTCTCATCAAACGCTCACGCCACACATCGGGCGAATCGCGATGATGATGGCGCGAGATGAAGTTGAACCACGTCTCATACTTTTCTGCCAAAGATTTTAAACCAACGCGGCGCAAGAAACGGGAAATAGAAAGGAACTCAAGGAAATAATCGCTGGGCGAACAGAAAATAAATGTGGCGTCCGGTTGAAGGACGCGATTAAGTTCCACCAAAACCGAATCAATATCCGGGATATGTTCTAACACCGAATTGCTGACCGCGCTAGCGAAATGAGAGGTGGGGAAAGGCAGATGATCGCCATTTGCTTGCGACAAGATGGCATACGCTTGGCGATGACGCGCTTCTTTTAGTGGCAGTTGCCACGGGTCAACGCCCGCTTCAAGTTTACGCCCAAAGGTTTCAGAGGCAAAATGCCCATCACCACAACCGAGATCGAGAGTCGGTTGAGGCAGTGACACGCCTTCGTAGAATTTTGATTCGACGGCGCGAAGCAGACCGCGAAAGGCGGGCATAGCTTTTAATTGGCGCCAGAGGAGATCGTCGGGCATAAGGGAGATAAAGGAAAGAAGGGAAACAGGGAAACAAGGGAAAGTGCGTAATGTAGTTTGGCGCCTCTGTCCACTTGTTTACCTTTCTACTTGTTTACCTTTCTACCTACACGCTTTCGCAACAGTTCTTCAAACAACGCTTCGTATTTTTGCGCCAGAGAGTCGGGTGAAAACATTGAGGCGATCTGATCGCGCGGGCGGAAGTATTTTTGTTTGTTGTCCAATACATCCAGTATCGCTTCGGCGAGCGCAGGCGAGTCCTTAATCGGAACGGTGCGCCCCATGCCGGTCATCATCGTCGGCTGGCGCACACCGGGCAAGTCGCTTGCCACAACGGGCGTGCCGCACATCATCGATTCGATCTGCACAAGACCAAACGTCTCGGTGCTGTTGATACTCGGCAACACAGAAATATCACACGCGCTAAAAAAAAGCGACATCTGATATGGATCGAGCGTGCCAACGTGAAGATAATGTTCGCCATACTGTTCAAGCAACGGCTTGAGCTTCGCCAGATACGCCGCCTCACCAATCGCTTCGCGCGGACCGGCGTGCAAGATCATTGCATCGGGATACTTCGCTAAAATTTTCGGCATCGCCTGAAGCAGATATTCGATTCCCTTTTCTGCCGCCAGTCGAACACCCAGACCAATGATCGGTTTGCGCTCGCCGAGTCGGTGACAGGAGCGGAATTGCGAGACGGCATCCGCAGTAGGTTGATGGATTTCAACCGGGGGAGCCATCACGCGCACTTTATCCAGATATTTAGAAAGATAACGCGAGTGGCGAGCGAAGTCATCCGTATAGGCTGAGATCGAATCGCACAACATCGCCGCGACGTGGTTGCTCGCTTCGACAATGTTTCCGGCGAGAAAATTTAACGGTGTGAAAGGCAACAACAAATCAGAATGATAAGTGAGGACGCTGGGCTTGTTTAATATTTTCGCGCGCGTGGCGATGCCACTCGCATCAAGTTGAGGCAGATGCAAACTCAACACATCATTTTGCCAAACAAATTTTGTGGCGAGATAACTGAGCGTCGGCATGATCACGCCTTTGCTGACGCGCGCGATGACGGGGGCGCGGACGATGTGAACCCCGTCCGTTTTTTCGTCGGGCCTCAGAGGCGAGTCGTAACGCGACGTGAGCACGGTGCCGGCGTGACCGCGCGCGGCGAATGCCCGC
>CAKKQG010000107.1 GCA_919901875.1 Anaerolineales bacterium | reverse complement strand
CTTGACCTTCGGGCGCGTCGTCCGGGTCTTCTTGCGTGAAGAGGCGATCATACAACCGCACTTCAGACTCAAGCGCGTGCGCCGCCGACACCCAATGAATAGTAGATTTAACTTTACGACCATCGGGTGCGTCGCCGCCGCGTGTAGCCGGATCGCATGTGCAGCGTAGTTCCACCACGTTCCCGTTATTATCCTTCACCACGCCCACGCATTTGATGAAATACGCATAACGCAAACGCACTTCGCGCCCCGGCGAGAGACGGTAATACTTCGGTGGCGGCGTCTCACGGAAATCGTCTTGCTCGATGTACAGCACTCGCCCAAAAGGTACGCGCCGTGTTCCGGCGGCGGCATCTTCTGGATTGTTGACCGCCTCGAGCTCCTCGACTTGATCTTCGGGATAGTTTTCGATCACCACGCGCAGCGGATTCAAAACCCCCATCACTCGTGTGGCGCGTTTGTTCAAATCTTCGCGCAGACAATGTTCTAATAGGGCAAGGTCGGCGGTGCTGGAGTTCTTCGCCACGCCAATGCGCGCGCAAAAATCACGAATGGCTTCGGGCGTGTAACCCCGGCGGCGCAGCCCGCGCAGAGTCGGCATACGCGGATCATCCCAGCCGCCGACCAGATTCTCTTTTACCAATCGCAGCAGTTTGCGTTTGCTGAGGACGGTGTTGGTCAGTTTGAGTCGCGCAAACTCGATCTGGCGCGGATGATAGATGCCCAGCTCTTCACAGAACCAATCGTACAACGGGCGATGATCTTCGTACTCCAACGAACACAGCGAATGTGTGACACCCTCCAATGAATCGCATTGCCCATGCGCGAAGTCGTACATCGGATACATGCACCACTGATTGCCCGTGCGGTGATGGGGCGGTTCGTGAATGATGCGGTACAGCACCGGGTCTCGCAAGTTGATATTGCCAGAAGCCATATCAATTTTGGCGCGAAGTGTGCGCGCGCCATCGGGGAATTCTCGATGACGCATTCGTTGAAACAAATCAAGATTTTCTTCAACCGAACGGTTGCGGTACGGACTCTCTTTGCCGGGCTCTGTCAGCGTGCCGCGAAATTGGCGCACTTCATCGGCGGTGAGATCGCATATATATGCTTTGCCTTTCTTGATCAGGCGGATGGCGTAGTCATACAGCTGTTCAAAATAATCTGAGGCGTAAAATAAGCGGTCATCCCAGCTATAACCCAACCAGCGAATATCTTCCATAATGGAATCAACGTACTCCACTTCTTCTTTCACCGGGTTGGTGTCGTCGAAGCGCAAGTTGCATTTGCCGCCAAAATCTTGGGCGACGCCAAAATCTATGGAGATGGCTTTGGCGTGACCTATGTGCAAATATCCGTTAGGCTCGGGCGGGAAGCGAGTGTGGACGCGCGTGAAGCGGCTCTCCTTTAAGTCTTGCGCTACAGCCGCGCGCACAAAATCTACAGATGGGGTGGGTGTCTCAGTCATATGCGCCTTAATCACGAATGACTCGAATAAACGAATAACACGAATTTTTATTTTGTTTTATTCGTCAAATTCGGAACATTCGAGTCATTCGTGATGAAAATTTCCGTGAACTGCATAAGTCCAGTTCAACAATAATCTATCTCTACTTGATATTCATCACATCCATGATTGTAGGGATGGCGTTATCAATCGTCGCCCGATCAATGATGAGCGGCGGGGCGAAACGGATCACATTGTCGTGAGTCTCTTTGCACAGGATACCGCGATCTTTCAATGCTTCGCAGAAGCGCCGCGCGCCGCCCGCCTCAGGTTTAAGTTCTACACCGATGAAGAGTCCTTTGCCGCGAATCTCTTTGACGTGCGGAGTCGGAATCTCTTGCAAGCGTTCCAAAAAGTATTCGCCGAGCGTCGCCGAATTCTCGATTAACTTCTCTTCAATTAAAACTTTCAGCGCGGCGCGGGCAACGGCGCAGGCTAAGGGGTTGCCGCCAAACGTTGACCCATGCTCGCCGGGTTTAAACAACCCCATGATCTTCTTGGATGACAACACGGCAGAGACCGGATACACGCCGCCGCCCAACGCCTTGCCGATGATGACCGCATCGGGTGTGATGCCTTCGTGTTCAAAGGCGAACATTTTTCCGGTGCGACCCAAACCGGTTTGAATCTCATCAAGAATCAACAACACATTATGTTGATCGCAAATCTCGCGCAATTGTTTGAGATAACCTTTGGGCGGGATGATCACTCCGGCTTCACCTTGAATGGGTTCAAGTACGATGGCGGCGGTATTCGGCGTGATGGCTTTTTCAAAAGCGTCGGCGTCACCGTAAGGAATGGAAACGAATCC
>CAKKQG010000106.1 GCA_919901875.1 Anaerolineales bacterium | reverse complement strand
TGCCGCATCCCGGAATCACCGAGCGCTTGCTGTATCAAAACAACGAACCGATCGTCTTCCCCTTTGCCGTCGTCGAATTCGATTTACTGCAACACAAGCCACAACCGCCTCACACCGAAGATTGGGTCTACGCGCCAGCCCGAGTCAAATTCTTGCGGCGAGTCGAAGAGGCGAATCGTTCCCAAATTTTAAAATCATCATCGTTCAACAACGTCAGCGCGATCTTCGAGCAGACGATTCACACCGACTTCGGCTGTTACGTCTCAGAGGGTCAAGGCAGGCGATCTATCGGCACGATCCAACCCAAAACGATTCACAAAGTTTTTTACGAGCAAGGAGAAGATGAAGCGTGGAATTATCGGCTGGGGTTTTACGATCAAAGCGACGCCTACTATCGCCTCAAAATAGTTGATCTCACTTGGAACTACTACGGCGATTCGCTGCGCGACGAAAACACCGAACCGGCGCGCGTCGCCGAAAAATTAACCGCCCTCCTCAAAAACAAAACCATCTATCTCCGCATCGGTCTGGCGCGCGGCTGGATGAAATTTCCTGAACGCTGCTACCTGCAAGTCACGGGCATTTACACCTTCCCCGATTATCTGCAAGGCAAAACTTTCGCAGATTTAAAAATTTGATGGCTGGACTTACACATCTTAATCACGAATGACTCGAATAAACGAATAACACGAATTTTTGTTTTGTCGTATTCGTCAAATTCGGAACATTCGTGACATTCGCGATGAAAATTTCTTCGAATTGCATAAGCCCAAGATAAACCTCAAACGCAATAATCCATCTGCCATCGGCTATTTGCCATCCGCCAAAGGCAACGTAAACCTCACCACCGTCCCCCGCCCTACCTCACTCTGCGCGGTGATCTCGCCGCCGTGCATCGTCACCAAATTTTTGGCAATCGCCAAACCCAAACCACTGCCGCGCGATTCTTTCGATTTAAAAAAGCGATCAAAGATGTGCGGCAGATCATCGGATGAGATGCCTTCGCCTGTGTCGCTCACACTCACTTCAACCTTTTTCGCGGCGAGCGCCGCACTCACGGTGACGCCGCCACTCGAGGTGTGGCGCAAGGCGTTGGCGATCAAGTTTGTCAACACTTCACGAATCCGCACGGGATCGATATCGAGCAATGGCAGATCATCAGGAGTCTCCACGCGCAAAGCAATCGCGCGCGAGTCGGCATCCGCACGGAAAGAGGTTGCCGTTTCGTTGATCAACACAGCGAGATCAGTTAACTCACGATGCAACTTCAACGTGCCACTTTCGGCAAGCGACAACGTGCGGAGATCATCTATCAAACGCGAGAGAACGCGCGTCTCTTCTAAAATCGGCGCGAGATGTTCTTCGTCGGCGGGATAGATGCCGTCGAGTAAACCTTCAAGGTTGCCTTGAATGACGGCGAGCGGCGTGCGAAGTTCGTGCGTCACGTCAGCCAGCAAGTTGCGGCGTTGTTGTTCATTCGTTTGCAAACGTTCCGTCATAGAATTAAACGCTCGCGTCAACCCGCGCAGTTCGCGCGCGCCTCGCTCGCGCACCCGCGTGGTGTAATCGCCCTGCTCCACCCGCCCCGCCGCG
>CAKKQG010000105.1 GCA_919901875.1 Anaerolineales bacterium | reverse complement strand
CCCCGGCGGCAGATCAAAAGAAGACGATGGATGTCTTCAACAAAGCCGTAGGCGTGATGATGCCCTAAGAAGAGTGTAACATTTTGAATCGCTGCAAGGCAGACCGACGTGCTTCGCAAAACCGCGTCGGTCTGATCGTAAACCTGAATCGTCAATTTAAATTTATCCTAGACTTACGCAAAATATGTCAGCGTCATTGCGAGTCTTCGAGAAGCAATCTCAACACGTGACCGAGATTGCTTCGTAAAGAACACTCGCAATGACATTAGCGGCTCAATGTGCGTAAGCCCAGTTATCGTCAAGAAGCGTGAACATGACTCTCCAAACTGAAGCGGCGGCAGCGCCCCGGCTAACATCCGAGCGTCCGCAGAATTTTTATGGGCGCACTTCATTAAGCAAACGCCCGCGCCCACTCGAATCCTTGATACAAAGTTTCCTCTTTTTGTGCGGCGCGTTGTCTATTGCCACCACACTGGGCATTGTCTACGTGCTGGGGCAAGAGTCGCTGCAATTTTTTACCAACCCCGAAGTCTCACTCACCGAATTTTTTTTCACGACCTATTGGCAGCCCGAAGCGGGTGAATACGGTATATGGGCTTTAGCCAACTCTACCTTCATCACGAGTCTGATAGCGATGTGCGTTGCCGTGCCATTCGGTTTGGGCGCGGCAGTTTATTTGAGTGAGTATGCCTCGCCCCACGCGCGTAATTTTCTTAAACCGACTCTTGAAATTTTGGCGGGTGTGCCCACTGTGGTTTATGGATATTTTGCCCTGACCTTCATCACGCCAATTTTGCGCGCCGTGTTCGGTGTAGAGACGGTGGAAATCTACAACATGGCTTCCGCCGGTTTGGTGATGGGGATCATGATCTTGCCGCTGATCTCTTCGATGAGCGAAGATGCCTTGCACGCCGTGCCGCGCTCTTTGCGCGAAGCGGCTTTCGGTTTAGGGGCGACGCGGTTCGAAGTCTCAACCCAAGTGGTGGCTCCCGCCGCCCTCTCCGGCGTCACCGCCGCATTTATTCTCGGTGTTTCGCGCGCTGTAGGCGAAACCATGATCGTCGCTATCGCTGCCGGATCAGGATCATTATTTACATTCAACCCATTTAAAGCTGCCGAGACAATGACCGGTTACATTGCCCGTCTCAGTGGTGGTGATGTGAGTTACGCCTCACTTCAATATCAAAGTATTTTCGCGGTGGGGTTGATGCTGTTTCTAGTGACCCTCGTTCTCAACATCATCAGCCGCCGCATCGTGGCGCGCTTCCGTGAGGTGTACGAGTAATGAACACCCACTCTTCTACGCTCAGCGCTCGGCATCGCATCGGCAAGTTTTGGCAGATGTTGTTGGCGGCGGCGACTATAGTCGGTATCTTGAGTTTGATAGTGTTGATCTACAACGTCGTCAACGAAGCGGCAGGTTTGGCTGTTATTCAATATTCGGTTGACCCTAAACTCGTTTTGCCGAAGCCGTTAGATGAATTAACGAATGAGGAAATGATCGCCGCTATTGAAGAAAATTTATCGAAGGGCGCTTACCAACGCGCCAACACCGATCAACCCTTCAACACGCGCACCAAGAGCGAACTCACTAAGTTTGTTCAAGAACGGGTGCTAGAGGAAGAAGTTAAAGGGACTTGGTCGTTAACCGACTCGTTATTTAAAGCGGATCAAATTCGCGCTGATGCCGCAAAAAATTATCCTAAAGCCCGCTTAGAGTTTAGGCAATGGCTGACTCTGGATTTCATTACGCAACCCATGTCGAGTAACCCCCTCTACAGCGGAATCCGCACGGCTATTTTGGGTTCGTTCTTCGTTATCGTTCTCACGATCGTTATTGCTTTCCCGGTGGGCGTGGGCGCGGCGATCTATCTTGAAGAATACGCCGGGCATCATTGGTTCAATCGAATCATCCAAACAAATATTGATAACTTGGCAGGCGTGCCTTCGATTGTCTATGGCATGTTGGGCTTGGCGATCTTCGTGCGCGCCCTTGAACCGTTTACGAGCGGCGCGATCTTCGGCATCCTCGACTCTAACGGGCGCACCATTATCTCTGCCGCGCTCACTATGGCTTTATTGATCTTGCCGCTGATCATCATTAACGGACAAGAAGCTATTCGGGCTGTTCCTAATTCATTACGGCAAGCCAGCTATGGGTTGGGCGCAACCCGTTGGGAAACGATCTGGCATCACGTATTGCCTAATTCTTTGCCGGGGATTTTAACAGGAACTATTCTGGCTATCTCGCGAGCGATCGGCGAGACTGCGCCACTCATCATTGTTGGCGCCTCAACGTTTATCGCCTTTGATCCTAACGGTCTCTTCGCCAAATTCACGGTGTTGCCGATTCAAATTTACAACTTTACACAACAGCCGCAAGATGAATATCGCAACTTGGCAGCAGCGGCAATTTTGGTTTTATTGGTACTGCTTCTGGCGCTTAATTCAATGGCTATCTTTTTACGAAATCGTTTTAGTAATCGTTTATAACTTTATGACCAATTCTCAACACTCTACCGGGCATTACCTATTAGAAGCCCATAACCTGAATATCTACTATGGAACGCATAAGGCCGTTGCTGACGTGCAGTTCAATGTAGAGCGACACAAGATCACCGCAATCATTGGACCCTCCGGCTGTGGCAAAAGCACGGTGCTGCGCGCCTTCAACCGCATGAACGACTTTGTGCCGACGTGCCGCGTCGAAGGAGATGTATTGCTCGATGGGCAAAATTTGTACGCCCCCGATGTGGACCCGGTAGAGGTTCGGAAGCGCATTGGCATGGTGTTTCAAAAGCCTAACCCGTTTCCAAAGACTATTTACGAAAATGTGGCGTGGGGCGCGCGTATCAACGGATTCAAAGGCAATATGGATGAGTTAGTTGAAAGCGCATTGCGTGGCGCGGTAGTGTGGGATGACGTGAAAGACAATCTGCACAAGAGCGGGCTCTCGCTCTCCGGCGGGCAGCAACAGCGGCTGTGCATTGCGCGGGCGTTGGCGGTGCAACCGGAAGTGATCTTGATGGATGAGCCATGTTCCTCGCTTGATCCGATTGCCACTCTAAAAATCGAGGAGTTGATGCGTGAACTCAAAGAGCGTTACACCATTGTCATCGTCACGCACAATATGCAGCAAGCGGCGCGTGTCTCCGACACCACGGCGATGATGATGCTGACCGATGATCGCCAGTCGGGGACGGTGATTGAAGTGAATGAGACCAACACAATTTTCACGCGCCCCAAAGATCAGCGCACCGAAGATTATGTGACAGGGAGATTCGGGTGAGACAATGAACAATGAGACAATGAAGAATGACAAATGACAAATGGAAAGGAGGCTTTTGATGCCAACTAATAATCGCGCCACATTAGATCGCGAACTAAAATCTATTCAAGATGATTTGCTACGGATGGGCAGTTTGTTGGACGCTGCCATTCAATTCTCGATGCAATCACTCGCCACGCGCAACGCTTCACTAGCGCGGCAAGTGGTGAACGACGACGCGCATATTAACAAGCTGCGCTTTGAAATCGAAGAACAGTGTCTTGA
>CAKKQG010000104.1 GCA_919901875.1 Anaerolineales bacterium | reverse complement strand
ACTTCGCCAAACGTGTCACCCTCTTTCAAACGTTTCACCGCCTGCCGCCGCGCCGCCGACTCTAATTCCACTTGCCCTTCGGCGATCACGTACAGCGCCGCGCTCGGCTGCCCCTCTTCGCAGATCATCTGCGCTTTTTCAAATTGATGTTCGCGCGCGCACAACGCCACCGCCTTTAATTCTTCTTCGGTCAACGATGCAAACGCTTTGGCGCGGCGCAACGAGTCGATCTTGGTTGCTAACTCCACTGAGTGGTCCTCATTTCGATTTAATTGATGCCGACTCCACAGGCGCACCGTTGGATCGGGAAATTGACTCAACTGCCGCAGCGACTCTTCAGGTGATGCCGCCGATTCGATCTTTAACCATTTCCTACCGTGCGCCCTTTTCTCTTCGAGTGACGAGTCGCTGATCAACAAAATTAAATGCTGCTTGATCCCGTTGAGTTTCACTAAACCATCTAAGGCTTCGATCCCGGCGGCGCGCATGGCGGGTGACTCGTTGCCTATCATCCGCCGCACGGCGCGGATTTGTTTTGGGTCGTGAGTTAATTCTAACAGTGAGAGCGAGGCGTTAACACATGCCCGTTCTGTCTCGCGCCTGATCTTACTCCATAACGGCGACTCGAGCGGTGATGTTAAGACGATGAGGCGAAAGGCGTGCTGTAACTGCGCGGTGACGGCTTCCGCGTTGTGGCTGTTTTCGGCAATGCGTGGGCTCAGAGTCCGCAGCGCGGCGCGGCGCTGGTAGGGGCTTGAAGATCGCAGCGCGGCCTGTGAATCTTCAATCGTGAATCTTGAATCTTTAATCACCGATTCTCTGAATGACTTAATCGCCTCATCAATTGGCAGCGAGACATTTTTTAGACAGGTGTCAATGTAGCGGCGGTGCAGGCTGGGCAAAATAAAAAGCCACAAGGCGGCGATGAGCGCGGCGGAAAAATTAATTTGCGAGAGAGTGAGGTGCGTGCTTGCCCAACTTAAGAAGAGACTGTTGCAGAACCAACCGACATACCAAAGTTGATCGGCAAAGGCGCTGATGCGTCCGCGCTCGTCGGGCGGAAAAAGATTTAGTGCGCTGTTGCGCGCCGGTCCATGAAAACCGGCGGCGAAGGTGGCGAGCGTGGCGACGACAAACGATCCGATGATGATGTTGGGGAAGAGTCCCAACAACGGCAACAAAATCATAAAGCCAATTGGCAAAATGTTGAGCGTTGCCGGCACGCCGGCGCGATCTAAGATGCGACCGGCGACAAGCAGTTGAAAGGCGACGATGAGGAACGCGCCACTGGCTTTGATGAATCCGACAAAGGAGATCAAACTTTGCTCGGCAGTGAAGGTTTGATTAGCGAGGGCGTTGAGTTCGTAACGCAGCACCGGCTCCAGCGCGCCGAGAATAAACATGAGCAAGAACAACGCTTGCAAAAATGGTTGCGTGAGTAAATGACTCGGCAGGGTGATCGAAAATTTTCTATCTCGCATCACATCGGCGTGAACAAAGCTGGGCGGCAACTTGAGCCGCCGCACACCCTCTACGGCGATGATGCAAACGCCAAACATCAACGCCGCAACGATCACTATATCTTCTGCCGTGAACCACGCCGAGAGAACGCCGGTAAGTAAATTGCCTAATGTGACTCCCGCCAGACCTGCGGCAAAAATTGTGGGGAAGAGACGTTTCGATTGTCGTATGTCGAACACGTCGTTGCACAATACCCAAAACGAAAGCGGGGCGAGTCCGTAAAAAATTCGCTGCGCCAGCCACAACGTTGGAAAGATCGGATACCAATTGACTTGCATCAAAGCCCGTGCAAGAAGCAGTGCCAACGCCAGCCCGCCGTTGAGGGCGAACAAGACTCGGTAACGACCAAAACGATCAATCGCCAAACCGAAGAATGCTAGCAATCCAATCAGGATGATCGGCTCGAAGGAATAGAGGCGCGGCAGAAACTCAACGCCCACGCGCCGCACGAAGGTTAACTCGGCGATGTTGCTGGTCATTTCGAGACCGGCCATCATGGCGAATAAAATTGTGGCGAGTAGCAAAAATGGTTTTTGTTCTTCGGGGCGGACGCGCAGAAGGCGCGAGAGGAAAATCTGCATTTGGGATTTCTGATTTTTGATTTCTGATTGAGTTGCGTCGCGTTCAATCAGAAATCAGCAATCCACAATCAGAAATTATAAGTTGACTATATCACGGAACATCGCCGCTCTTTGCGGTGAAAGCGTTTTCATCACCCGATCATATTCGGCGCGGGTGCGTTGTTTGGCGGCGACGATGGAGTAGGGGAATTGCGCGCCACATTCCGGCACATCCAGATTCATCGCTTCGTGTGAATCGGGGAAGACGAGATGTTTCTTGGCGAAATTTTTAATCAGGGGAATGTAGTAAATGATGTCGCGCCACAGAAAAAAGTTGCCCGACACGAGACGCGAGTCGTTGAGAAGTTTTTCGTCGAGTCCGTTGATGTCTTCCGGTTTTGTTTTTTCAAAGCCGCCGTTGGCTTTGAGCCACAGGTCAACGTAGTTGGAGTGCGAATAAAAATCTTGCGCGGCGTGAGTCAATTTGCCAAACGCCGACCACATCTTATTTGCACTGTCGCTTTGCGTAATGATCGCATGCTGTTCTTCCATAAATGCCAGTCCATCGGAGAACAAGCTGTTGTCGAAATGAACATGCGGTTTGAACTGATCCCAGCCCATGTCTTGCCCCAAGTTACCGGCGATGACCATTTGCAATGCTCGCGCGGAAATTTGCGAGCCGATGGTTTCGGTTAAGACAGAAATATGATATTGAGTTTCCATTAGGGTCAGTTTTTTAAATCACGAATGTGACGAATGAACGAATGCCGCGAATATATTTTTATTCAAAACAAACCGTCATTGCGAGCGTTCTTTGCGAAGCAATCTAGGTCGCGCCCCTCGGCTTCGCTCAGGACAGGCTTTGAGATTGCTTCGTCGCGAAGAACGCTCCTCGCAATGACGCTTGAGTAGTTACGGAACTTCACCTATACACTTGCGGATTGACACAATGCGGCAGTTTCTCGCCTTTCAATCCGGCGATCAAATTTTCCGCCGCCATCGTCGCCATTTTGTTTCGCGTTTGGATGCTGGCGCTGGCGATGTGTGGGGCGATGATGATGTTATCCAGAGTTAATAGAGGACTCTCAAGCGGGATCGGTTCGGGTTCGGTCACGTCCAGCGCGGCATAGGCGATCTTTTTGTCGCGCAAGGCGCGGTGCAACGCATCGGGATCGATCACGCCGCCGCGCGCAGTGTTGATCAAGATCGCGCCCGGTTTCATTTTTGCCAGAGCAGAGTCGTTGATCAGGTGATAGGTTGAATCGTTGAGCGGGGTGTGGATCGAAATGAAATCTGATTCGGCGTAAAGCGAATCGAGCGGGACGTATTCAACACCGAGTGATTTTTCTATTTCGGGATGACGATGCACGCTGTGATAGATCACGCGCATGTCGAATCCTTTGGCGCGTTTGGCGACCGCCTGCCCGATGCGCCCCAAGCCGATGATGCCCAACGTCGCCCGGTGAACATCGGGACCCAATAACAGAGTCGGCATCCACGTTTTCCATTTGCCATCACGCGTGTAATGGTCGCCTTCCACGATCCGCCGCGCCGCGCTCATCAACAACGCCCAAGCAAAGTCGGCGGTGGTTTCGGTCAACACGCCGGGTGTATGCCCAACCGGAATTTTTCGCGCGGTGGCGGCGGTGACATCAATATTGTCGTAGCCCACCGCCATCTGCGAGATCACTTTCAACGTTGCGCCTGCCGCGTCCATCACTTGCGAATCAATTTTGTCGGTGAGCAGGGTGAGCAACGCCTCTACGCCTTTAACTTTTTGCA
>CAKKQG010000103.1:7179-9198 GCA_919901875.1 Anaerolineales bacterium | reverse complement strand
GCGTTGATCTCTACGGGCGTTGGGTTGTTCGGAATTTTCTTGTCGTATCTTGTGTATGGGCGCAGCCCGATGATGACGATGGTTGATCCGTTGGAGCGTCTCGGTTTCGTGTTCCGCTTCCTCAATGGCAAATGGTATGTGGACGAACTGTATCAAGCGATCATCATTCGACCTATTGAAGGCTTTGCGACTTTTGCGGCATTCGCTCTCGATTGGGATCTGTGGCACGACTTTTTCCACGACACGATCATCGCCGGTGGCTTCCGTTGGTTCTCCGGTTTCCTTGCGGGCTTCGTGGATAAAGGGATCGTGGATCGCTTCTTTGACGGGCTCGGCGGTTTTGTGCGCGAGACGGCGTTGAACTTCCGCGAATTCCAAACGGGTTACGTGCGTAATTACGCGCTGATGGTGTTGTTCGGCGTGGTGTTGGTGTTGGGATACTTTTTGTTTGTGAGATAACATAGTAAGGGCGATGCATGCATCGCCCCTACAATAAACGTTGGAGATTGCCTTGATGAATATCTTATTTGGCACACTGACTGTTGTTACATTCTTCCCTCTGCTCGGCGCGATAGTATTGTTGTTCGTGCCGAAAGAGAATAAAGACGCGATCCGTTGGATTGCGGTGGTCACGTCGCTGATCACGTTCCTGTTGTCGTTGATCGCTTTATCCCAATTCAATCCATCTTTCAACGGGATGCAATTGGTGGTGCGCGCCCCGTGGATTAAAGTTGGGTCGCAGTGGTCAATGGATTACTTCCTCGGCGTGGATGGGGCGAGTATCCTCATGGTTCTGCTCACCACCTTCCTCACGCCCATCGCCATCTTCTCGTCGTGGACGGCGATTGAAGATCGGGTGAAGGAATACATGATCCTCTTCTTGTTGCTCGAAGTGGGCATGTTGGGTGTGTTCGTCGCGCTCGATCTTTTCCTCTTCTACATCTTCTGGGAGTTCAGCCTGGTGCCGATGTATCTACTGGTCGGCATTTGGGGCGGATCGAATCGCATGTATGCGGCGATCAAATTTTTCCTCTACACAATGGCTGGATCGATCTTGATGCTGTTGGCGATCTTGTGGCTTGGGATCAACGTCGGCACATTCTCTTACGTGGACATGATCGGCAAAGTCCCTGTCGCCTCTCAAGGATTATTATTCCTCGCTTTCGCCGCCGCCTTTGCCATCAAAGTTCCGGTGTGGCCTCTTCATTCGTGGTTGCCCGACGCCCACGTTGAAGCGCCGACGGCGGGTTCTGTAATTCTGGCGGGCGTGTTGTTGAAACTCGGCACATATGGTTTCTTGCGATTTAATCTGGGTTTGTTTCCGCAAGCGGCAAGAGAATACGCGCCGCTGATCGGCGTTCTGGCAGTGATCGGCATTGTCTATGGCGCGTTGGTTTCGTATCCGCAAAAGGATGTGAAGAAGTTGGTGGCGTATTCTTCGGTGAGCCACTTGGGTTTCGTGATGCTCGGCTTGTTCGCCCTCAACGCGCAAGGCATTCAAGGCGCGATTCTGCAAATGATCAATCACGGTCTCTCGACGGGCGCGTTGTTTCTTCTCGTCGGCATGATCTATGAACGACGGCACACTCGCTTGCTTGCCGACTTCGGCGGCTTGTGGACGGTGATGCCGCTGTATGGCACTCTGACTCTGATCGTCACATTATCCTCAATGGGTCTGCCCGGTCTCAACGGTTTCGTCGGCGAGTTCGCCATTTTGCTCGGCGCGTGGGGCGCGGGCATGGCGGGCGGGTCGTACGGAAATTATTGGTATGCCATCTTATCGTCGCTCGGAGTGATCCTCGCCGCCGTGTATATGTTGTGGATGTTCCAAAAAATGTTCCTCGGCAAAGTGGAGAATCCGGCAAACGAGGGACTCAAAGATTTAAACTGGCGCGAAGTCACCGTGCTTGTTCCGATCTTAATCATGATCTTCTGGATCGGACTCTACCCTGCCACGTTCTTCAACCTGATGAACACCACTGTGAATCAGTTGGTGCAGACTCTTGCGGCGGGGGCAGT
>CAKKQG010000103.1:0-7079 GCA_919901875.1 Anaerolineales bacterium | reverse complement strand
ATGTATATCACTGTCTTCGGTGAATTTCAAAATGAGAAGGTGGAGAAGTTCTATCTTGAGCGATTGAAAAAGCTCACGATAGAACAACGTTGGCTCATTGTAGTTGGGATGCGTCAGGTGGCGGTGGATATGGTGCGATCTAAAATACGTGAAGAGCATCCCGATTGGGACAAAACGCAGGTCAATTTAGAAGCCACACGGCGGATCATGGAAGCGCATGGCACAACCTTCAGACCAACTCGACGCGCTTTACCGCGCCCTTGATGCGCTTGAAGCAAGCGGCATTGACTACGCCATTACGGGATCGTGGGTGATCAATGCCTACGGTATTGTGCGTTCGACGCATGATCTAGATGTTGTCGTAGCATTGAAGGCAGAAGATGTAACGAAACTTGGTCTAGCGTTTCCAGACCCATCGTATTACTACGATGAAGTTGACGCGATGGACGCGGTGCGAACCCGTTCCATGTTTAACATCGTGGATGGCGAGTCAACATTGAAGATAGACTTTTGGCCTCTGAAGGATGACGCCTATAGCCAAGAACAGTTTAAGCGCAGAGTCCGAGTCAAGTTTATGGATCGGCAAGCTTGGTCGTTGACCGCCGAAGACATTATCCTTGCTAAACTTCTGTGGATCAAAATCTCGGATAGTGAACGCCAATGGCGTGATGTGCAATCTATTTGGGCGTTGAAGCAAAATGACTTGGATCGCAATTATTTAGAAACGTGGGCGGCGCGTATTTCTGTTGCCAATCTTTTAGCTAAAGTAACTACATGACAACCTCTGATTTCAACTCTATCTTTTCCGTTTTCGTCCTCGCCTCGTGGGCGAGCCTGCTCTTGCTGGCTGATCTCTTCGTGCCAAAGGATCGCAAGTGGATCACCGCATGGCTGGCGATTCTGGGTTTGGTCGGCACGTTGGTGATGGTGCTGATCATGTCGCAATTCACCATTTCCGGCTTCGGCGGCATGATCATGTTGGATGGCTTCACCCATTTCCTCAACGTGATTGTGATCGTCACCGGCATTGTCGGCGTGTTGTTGGCGATGACCTATCTGGGCAAGAACAACATTGATCGCGGCGAATACTATCCCCTCCTATTGTTCAGCGTGGTTGGCATGATGATGATGGCTTCCGCTAGCGATCTCATCGTCGTCTTTCTAGCGTTAGAGCTTCTCTCGATCCCTCTTTACATCCTTGCCGGTTTTGCCCGACCCCGATCTGATTCGGAAGAGTCGGCGATTAAATACTTTTTGCTCGGCGCGTTTGCTTCGGGCTTTTTTGTGTATGGTGTTGCGTTAACTTACGGCGCGACAGGAGCCACGAATTTTAAACAGATCGTTTCAACCGTGAGCGCGACAAAAGCTCTCGACCCCATTTTGTTGGCGGGCGCGGCGTTGATCTTGGTCGGTCTGGGATTCAAAGTCGCGGCTGTGCCTTTCCACATGTGGACGCCCGATGTGTATGAAGGCGCGCCGACTGTGGTGACGGCGTTCATGTCCGTTGGCGCAAAAGTCGGCGGCTTCGCGGCGTTGTTCCGTGTCTTCATTACTGCGTTTCCTGCTCTCGCCGCGAGCTGGGCTCCAGCCATAGCGATCATCGCGGCGTTGACAATGATCTTAGGCAACACGGCGGCGATTGCCCAAAGTTCGATCAAACGTATGTTGGCGTATTCGTCCATCGCCCACGCCGGTTATATTTTGATGGCGGCTGTCGCCGGCGGCAAAGGTTCGCTTTCAGAATTTGCGGCAAGCGCGGCGTTGTTTTATCTGCTCAGTTACATGATCATGAATCTCGGCGCATGGTCCATCGTGATCGCTGTTGAGAAGAAGCAAGGCGAAGGCAACTCGATTGAAGATTTTGCGGGCTTGAGCGCGAAGCAACCGTTGTTGGCGGTTGCCATGGCGTTGTTTATGTTTTCGCTGATGGGTTTGCCGACTACTGTGGGCTTTGTGGGTAAAGTCTATGTTTTCAGCGCGGCGATCAGCGCCGGGTATATGTGGCTGGCAGTGATCGGCGTGGCGACGAGTTTAATCTCAGCCTTTTATTATCTGCGTGTGATTCGGGTGATGTGGATGTCGGGCGGCGAGAGTCAGGCTGTGTTGCCGATCCCGTTGAGGGCGGTTGTCGGCGTCACCGCCGTTGCCACGGTGGTGCTGGGTCTCCTCCCGGCGCCGTTGATGGATGTGGCGAGTCGGGCGCTGCTATCTTTGTTTAGAGCATGAAAAAGAAAACGGGTTTCGGCGAGAAACCCGTTTTCTGAAATCAAAGTAAAACCCCGCTCATTGTGTGAGCGGGGTTTTTGTTTTAGTCGCCACTGCAGAAGTGACCTGCCTTTGTGGTTGCGAACACATCCACCGGCTTTTGCGTTTGCAACACCGAGAGTGCTTCCATCTGCCGCGTCGCAAGCATCTCTGATTCAAACACCGCGTTCTTCGCTGTTAAGTTAATTGTCAGCGACGGCGCTTGAACTTGCTGGAAGGTGACGCCTGTGCCGACCGTGCTGCCCGGAATTGTGAGATTGCCATTGGCAACTCCGGCGCAGGCAGTGACAAGCAACCCAGCAACAATGCCGATGAGTAAATACACCGCTATTTTATTTTTCTTCATAACACAGACATCCTCCAGAGGGGATAAGATTATCTATAATAGAATTAAAGGACAAGTTGAGTCAACATTGAGATTAATTTCTCACACCCCAGAAAGGCAATTGTCTTGAATCATTTTATTTCTCGTGCTCTCGATCTCGCCACGATGCGCGGCGCGGGCTATGCCGACGCGCGGATCGTGCAAACAACCGAACAGACACTCGCCGTGAAGAATGGCGCGGTGGACGCCTTGAGTTTCCATGAATCGATGGGCTTCGGCGTGCGTGTGCTGGTGAACGGCGCATGGGGATTTGCCGCCTCGCGCGAGATCACCGTTGAAGAAATTGATCGGGTGACGGCGCTTGCCTTGCGGATCGCCGCCGCGTCGGCTACCGTTCACGGGGATGCCGTCACTCTCGGCGCAGCCGTGAGAAATCGGGGCAGCTATCTCACGCCGATTCAAATTGATCCATTTTCCATTTCAGCAGAAGAAAAACTTAATGTGTTGCTAAACGCCGATCAAGAAATGAGCCGCGTCAAAGGCGCATCTATTCGTCAAGGCAATCTTGTCTTCATCCGTGAGAAAAAGTTTTTTGCCAACAGTGAAGGGGCGGAGACCGAGCAAACCATTTACGAATCGGGCGGGGGCATTATGGCGACGGCGATTAGCGACGATGAGGTGCAGCGTCGTTCTTATCCCAATTCGGGCGGGCGCGGGCAAGGGTGCGCCGGTTGGGAATATATTCTGGCGATGGATTTGGTTGGCAATGCCGAGCGTGTCGCATCTGAATCTGTTGCGCTGTTGAGCGCGGCGGAATGTCCGCGTGATGTCCGCGCCACGTTGATCTTGGGCGGGTCGCAAGTGGCGATCCAAGTTCATGAATCGTGCGGGCATCCCACAGAGTTAGATCGGGTGTTTGGAACCGAGGCGGCATCCGCCGGCACGTCGTTTCTCACGCCCGATAAGCTGCACACGTTTAAATATGGATCGGCGATCGTGAATCTCACCGCCGATGCGATCCGTCCCACAGGTCTTGGCACATTCGGTTGGGATGATGAAGGCGTGCCAGCGACTTCAATGCCGATTGTGCGAGATGGAATCTTTAGCGGCTATCTCATGTCGCGCGAGACCGCACCTTTGTTGGGACTCGACTCGAATGGTTGTATGCGCGCCTCAAGTTGGAATCGCATTCCGTTGATCCGCATGACGAATGTGAGTCTGGAGGCGGGCGAATGGGGGTTCGACGATCTGATCGCCGACACAGACGACGGCATTTACATGGATACGAATCACTCGTGGAGTATTGACGACAAGCGTCTCAATTTTCAGTTCGGCACAGAGATCGGTTACGAGATCAAGCGGGGCAAGATGACTCGTTTGTTGAAGAATTGCACTTACACCGGCATCACGCCGGAGTTTTGGAATTCGTGTGACGCGATCTGTAACGCGAAGCATTGGACGATGTGGGGCACGCCCGATTGCGGCAAAGGTCAGCCGCGACAAATGGCGCACACCGGACACGGCGCGTCACCGGCGCGGTTTAGAAATGTGAGGGTGGGGGGGATAGGTGATGAGAGTGATACGTGAGGCGTGAAGAACATAATGCGTATTGCGTATTCCGTTGCTTCACGCTTTCCTCATTCTCGCCGATGAAACGAGCGCGAGGATGTGCGCGAGGATGGCAATGATGAGGAGTGTGAGCAAGCCAAAGGTTTGCACGATGATCCCGCTGAGTCCCGTTGTTAGAAGGATGATGCCAAGAAGCGTGTTGGTGAATCCCAGATAGAGGGTTCGCTCGGAGAGCGGGGCGATTTCCAGAAGAAGACTCTGACCGGCAACGCCCTGACTCGATTCGCGGATGCCGGAGAGGATAAAAACGGGGATGAGCCACAACGATGGAATTGTCCCGCGAAGGTTGAGAGGGGAAGCGATGAGGATCAGAATCAGAACGACAAGGGTCATCGTCAACCCTGCCAACGCGGCGATCTCGGTCACGCGCTGATAGCCGATCTTGCCCGAGATGCGGGCGAGGGCGAAGTTGGTGACGAGGTTGGTGATGACGTAGACGGCAAGGTAAACGCCGATCATGCTGAGCGAGCCGTCGAGGGTGCGTTGAACGTAAACGGCAAAAAACGGGGTGGCGGCGCCCCCGACGATCAACGACGATCGCAAGTAGATGAAGCGGCGATAGCGTGGATCGTTTTTAATGATCTGAATCGCGCGGCGCAGTTGATCGATCAATGAAACGGGCGGCTTCACATTTTGATCGCCCGGCTCGACGATCCAAGCGAACACCAACCAACTGGCACAGGCGAGCGCCAGCGCAGTGCCGAACAACACTCCGAAGTTGGCGGGGAACGTGTAGATATTTTTTTCGTCAAGCATCCAACGCACAAAGAAACTCGCGCCCACGCCGGCCAACCCGCCGGTGGCTAAGCGCAGCGCAAAAAATTCTCCGCGCCGCTCGGGCGGGATAGTTTTGCTGATGACTTCGAGAAACGGCAAACCGCTCAAGCCGGCCGCAATCGCGGTGACGCTGAAGCAGGCGAAGAAAATGATCATCATCCACAACGGATCGCGCACGGTGAGGACGACGAGGGTCATGGCGAGCCAAGGCAGGGCGCGCACCAACGCCATGTTGCGATAGTAGGGCAGTTTGCGCGGTTCGCTTTGCAAAAAACTTGAGACCCACAATTGCGGCAGAAACCAACTGCCATCGCGCAGTGGCACGATCATCCCGATCCACAACGGCGAATCAGTGAGGCGGCTGACGAAAGAGGCAAGCACCAACGTCGGTTCCATCAGCGTTTCACCGGTGATGTAAAACGTGCCGTTGAGGACGCCGAGCCAAAAATTGCGACGAGATTGATTCGTTTCGATGGGGTGTTGCATGAAGGTAAACAGGTAGACAGGTAGGCAGGTAGCGACGTGTTTACCTGTTTACTTTGTATACCTGTTTGCTATTTTCTCTATAACCCCCATCGCCACATTCCCCACTTCAGAGAATCCTTTAGGATGTAAATGCTCAACCGAATCGTTTTGAGTGTGAATCCACCATGAGGCTTTGCCGAATGTGGTGAGAGAGATCGCGTCGAAGCCCGCTTGAGCAAATGGGATGTGATCCATGAGTGCGCCGACCAGAGAGAAGTGACCTAACTTGATTCCTAATTCGGCGCACGACTCTTTGATCAGCGCCGACAAACGGGGCTGCCGACTCCGATTACGCGCGTCCACGTAACATAAACGCCCCTCCACGCCCACGCTATCAAAGTTGAGGATGTAAATTTCTCTCTCTTGCTTCAACGTTTCCAAATGATGTTTGACATAAGCCGCCGCGCCCATCAGCCCCATCTCTTCCGCGCTCGGAATCAAAATGGTCACGTCAATTTTCTCGCGCAGATCTTCGCGCAGGGCGATGCATTCGGCGAGATGCAGCACCATGCCAACGCCTGAGGCATTGTCAATCGCGCCCGGAGATTTGTTCCCGACATCCAGAAAAACGAGAGGGAAGGAAGCGAACAATAAGAGGACGCCGAGAATGGAGATTAGAGATTGGAGAATAGAGGGCAAGGAAATAAAGGAAAGGAGGGAAAGAAGGGAAATAAGTGGAAGGGAGATGAGGGAAATAAAGGAAAAAGTTAACCCGCCGCCGATGACGAAGGCAAAGAGGGAGATGCGAATCAAGATCGGCATGATCTGACTTTTGGAGTCGTAGTGGGCGATGAGATAGACATGAGGTTTTGAAACCCTAAGGGTCTTGAAGACCCTTAGGGTTTTGGCGACTAGATTCATCGTCGTGTATTGTTTGCCGAGTCTCGTGCACATCTTCGACCACGCCGACAATTCTCCTGTTCGCGGAACGATGGAACCATGCTCTGCCGCGTTGAGAATGTGGTTGAACGAGAGAAACAACCCAAGCATCAACATGCCGACGATCCACGCATAATCTTTGAACGCCAACGCCAAGACGATCAGGATCATGTTGACGATGAGCAGGATCGAAATATAAGAGTTGATCGCGTTGGCAAAAGTGAAGTGATGCTCTTCAACTTGATAGCCGAAGTATTCCAATAGCTCCTTTATTTCATTTGCAACTTTTTGCTCCTCTTCCGTGCCAACCATGCGCGGGCGCGAGAGGCAGGCGGTGTAGTAGAGGGCGGTGATGGGGTTGAAGGTCATAGGGATGGGCATTGAGTCGAGGCGTATTTCGTATTGCGTATTTCGTATCTCGTATCTCTACGTGCGCGGGCTGTTGGCAAGGTTTAGCAAGTCGCGCCGTGACTGATCGAGATACCAACTTGATACTTGCGAGAGATCAAGTGTGTGTCGTCCGATCGCAACATCGGCTGAAAGTTTTTCCCATATCACTTCGCCTGATGGCGTGATGATCATGCTCGGACATTTCTGCGCGGGATGTGCGTTGTTGGCGCACAACACAAACCGCTGGTTCTCGGCAGCGCGGCTGACAAGGTGACTGCGCCACACTTGC
>CAKKQG010000102.1:7332-13386 GCA_919901875.1 Anaerolineales bacterium | reverse complement strand
CCACAAATGCTTTATTCAATTGACCAGGATCATAAAGTACTTTGCCAAGCATTGTTTTCTCATCGCTCACTTTTGTTTTATAGAGTGAACTCTTGACTGCCTTAATAGCTTTTTGAACTTCTTTCAGTTCATTAGCAAATTTTTCTTCAATGACTTCTTCGCCTTTGTTAAACGAGTAGATACCTGCAATTTTCATTTGTATTTCCTCCTCTTCTCTAGCAATCGCTTCTGCGGCAATTCCGTTTTCCATTCATCTGGAATTTGAGATACTTTTTCTCTACCCGTTGGCACAAATACGGGTGTGCCGAGTGGTCGAGTCTTTAGCGTGCCATTGAAGTAAGACTCGATGCGTTTACGAGTAGCGTTAACATATTCTTTTTCTTTTTCGCATCCCATTGCTTTTCGATTGTGCATAATTGCGGCGATCATTGAACTACCCACACCTGCAAAGGGATCGAAAACCCAGTCTCCTTCATTCGTGAGTGCAAGAACACACCTCTCGATTAGTTCGACGGGATACTGGCATGGATGAGAAGTTTTTTCTGGATGATTCGATTTTACGTTAGGAATGTCCCACACTTCTTCTTCCCAATCCTTCAACACAACTTCCCAAATATCAGAAGGATTCTTGCCATTAGGGTTTCCAGATGGTTTACCTTTATTGGGTCCCTTATAGTAAAGTTTACCGGGGTATTTTGATGGCACACGAACAGAATCTAAGTTGAATACGTAATCTTTGCTTTTGGTAAACCACAAGATCGTTTCGTATCGTCCCGAAAATCTTTTTGAAGCATGAAGCCCATGACCAAAACGCCAAATGATTCGATTACGCAAAAATAGATTGGATTGCTTGAAAATGTTGTAATAGAGAATGTCAAGCGGAAAGACTTCACCGTTATCAACGAAGTTGCCTACTTGCCAGCACAAGCTTCCATCGTTTTTCAAGACTCGACAAAGTTCCTTGATTATCTCCGCTTGAGTTTGTAAATAACTTTCAATTGAAACCCGAGCTTCGTAATCTTTGCCAAGATTGTAGGGCGGTGATGTGACGATCAAACTCACTGAATTGTTCGGCACAGTTGCAATGAAGTCTTTCACGTCGCCATGATGTAGGACAATATCGGCATCTGCCTTAAATCGGTTTTCAATTTGCTTAGGCCTGTCGAAAAGAGGTATGTTGTTCATCATTTTAATCAACCGCGATTCATTCTAGCATATCCCCATGCTACAATCTCATTCGTTGCCCAATCTCTAATCTCCAATCTCTAATTATCATGCGCTTAGACATCTTCACCCTCTTCCCCTCCATGTTCAACTCCTATTTGGATGAGAGCATTCTTAAACGCGCTCAACAAGCGAATTTGATTTCCATCCATCTGCACGATATTCGCGCTTACACTACCGACAAGCATCACGTTACCGACGATGCCCCTTACGGCGGCGGCGGCGGTATGGTGATGAAAGCCGAACCGATCTTTGCGGCGGTAGAAGCGGTGAGCAATGAGCCATCAGCCGTCAGCCGTCAGCCATCAGAAGTTCCAATTATTCTGTTATCCCCGTTGGGGCGAACCTTTAATCAAGCGATAGCGAAAGAACTTGCTCTGCATGAGCATCTCATGTTGATCTGCGGACGATACGAGGGCGTGGACGAGCGGGTGCGTGAACATCTTGTCACCGATGAAATTTCAATCGGAGATTATGTGCTGACGGGCGGCGAACTTCCGGCGATGATCATGGTGGATGCTATTGCCCGTTATATCCCCAATGTGTTGGGCGCGGAGAACGCCGCAAGTGAAGATTCGTTTGCGACGGGACTGCTCGAATATCCACATTACACGCGCCCGCCCGAATTTCGCGGCTGGACTGTCCCCGAAATTTTGCAATCAGGCGATCACGCCAAGATCGCCAAGTGGCGACGACAACAAGCCTTGCGCCGCACTTGGGAGAAGCGCCCCGACCTTTTAGCGAGCGCGAATCTAAGTGATGAGGATAAAAAGTTTTTGGCGGGGTTGGGTAGTCAAGTAGTCAGGTAAACAGGTAGACGGGTGGTTTGAAGTTTGAAATTTGGGATTTGGGTTTTTGGGATTTGGGATTTTGATATTTTATCTCCTGTATAATCCTCTCATGCTTTCCTCAGGTCACGTATTGCGTGAGCGTTATCGTCTTGAAGACCCGCTCACGCCCGACTGCCTCAACGTTTACAAAGCCTACGACACAGTTGAGAATCGCTCGTGCCTCATCAAAATTGCCGAAGGAGAAGAAGCGGCGCGCTTTGAGCGCGAAGCTGAAGCCCTCGTCTCGCATCATCATCCCAATCTCCCGCTTCTCTACGATCACTTTAAAGACAGCACTTACTTCTACGCCATTCTCGAATCCCCCGAAGGCGAGACACTGCACACGCGCTTGCGCCGCAATGGAAAGCTCAAAGAAGAGGACGCCCTCGCTGTCATGCGTCAGATTCTTTCCGCCTTCGATTACATTCACGCCCTCAACTTGCCCATCTGTCGCGGCGGCTTTGCCCCATCGCATTTATGGATCAACGCAGATAACGAGCTAAAAATTTTTGGCGCGGGTCTGACCGAAGTCGCGCCGCTCTCCGATGGTGAGCGATCACTTTTTATCGCGCCCGAAGGCGGCGACGATCAACGCGCCGATGTGTTTTCATCGGCGGCGGTATTGTTTACTTTGCTGACCGATCACGCGCCGGAATTTTCATCGCCGCGCAAACACAACCCGGAGATCACGCTGCCTACGGCGCAAATAATTTTGCGCGCCATCACGCCGCGCCCCGAAGGTCGCTATGCCACGATCCGCGAGATGCGTAAGGCGTTGGGTCGCGCCAAACAACGTCACGAGCAAGTCGAGATCGCCTTAAGCGGATCGCATCGTGAGTTCCCCACTCAACTTGCGCTGATCGGCGTCGCGGCTGTGGTCGTGTTATTGCTCGTTGGATTCGGATGGGTGAATGGGATGGGCGGATCGAATGTAAGCACGCCGACGGTGATCGCCGCACCTGTGAACACGGTGACACCGCCAACCGCTCCCGCACCCTCACCCTCGGCGACTTTAGCTCCGTTAGCCACCGCGACAGTGGCGGCATCACAAAGTCCCACTCCTCAACCGACCCTCATTTCGACTCTCACACCCGTTCCCGTGATTGGATCAACTGCCATCTCCAAAAAAGATAATGCGTCGTCGGTCTTTGTTCCTGCCGGAGAATTTGAGATGGGATCGAATGATAATGATCTTGAAGCGTCGGATAGCGAGAAGCCGCGACACAAAGTTAAGTTGCCGGATTATTGGATTGACAAGTTGGAAGTGACGAACAGGCAATATCAGTTGTGCGTCGAGGCGGGCGGGTGCAGCAAGTTAAGCATTACATCATCGCCGACGCGCCCCGATTATTTTACGAATGTTGTTTACGCTGACCATCCGGTGATTTGGGTTAGCTGGGATCAGGCGAGCGCGTATTGCAAGTGGGCCGGGCGCAGATTGCCAAGCGAGAACGAGTGGGAGAAAGCGGCGCGCGGTGTGGATGCGCGTTTGTATCCGTGGGGCAACGATGTGCCGAACAATACATTGTTGAATTACGATTTGTTGGTGGGCGATACGACGAAAGTTGGATCGTATCCGAATGGGGCGAGTCCGTATAGCGCGTTGGATATGTCGGGGAATGTGATCGAGTGGGTCGAAGATTTTTATTATTCGTCTTACTTCCCTTTACTTTACAACCCGACTGTCCCGCCTCCCTTGTTTGTCGGTGTTCATGCCCTGCGCTCTAGTTCGTGGGCGGCGGTGAAAGCCCATGTGCGAGTCGCGGTGCGTCACTTCAACAATCGCCCCGATGGGGTGTATAACAACGTGGGGTTTCGCTGTGCATCAAGTGAAAGACCGTAAGAAGGAGATCAAACGCAATCCCTTTTTCCAACTTCCAACTTCCAACCTCTAACTTCTGCTCTTCTCCATCACCACCCCGTCTTCCCCGCCCGTGTAATATCGCTGCCATATCCCTATTTGCTTATAGCCCAGTTTGCGATACAACGAGATCGCCGTCGTGTTTGAAGCGCGCACGGTTAATTTAATTTTCGATTCGCGTAACGTCTCTTCACATTTCGCTAACAACGCCGTGCCGATCCCGCGCTGGCGGTAATCGGGGTGAACGCAGATCGTAGCGATCCAGCCGACTCGTTCCCAGTGATTGGGGTCGCCGATGACAAAACCGATCAGCCGATCCCCCATCACCGCTTTGAGGCGCACCAGCCCCGGCGTGAGAAACATGGAGATGAGATCGAGATAGCCCCACGCCTCACGCCCGAAGCACGCTTGTTGCAAATGATGAGCCGCGACGAGATCGGAGAAGAAGGATGAGTTGAGAATTATGAAGGATGAAGAAACTTCATCCTTCATAATTCTGCCTTCATAATTTGCGATCATTCTTTCTTGCCGATGAATCCGCTCAACAGTGACGTGAACTCCATCGGGAAAATGTATTTCGTCGAAGGACTCGCGCCAATGGCTTTGAGTGTCTCCAGATATTGCAAAGACATTGTCTTGCCATCCACGTTTTGCGCCACCGAGTAGATCTGGTTGAGTGCCATCGAAAAACCTTCGGCGCGGAGCAGTTGCGATTGCTTATCGCCTTCAGCGCGCAAGATGTTCGATTGCCGTTCACCTTCTGCCGCCAAGATCGCCGCTTGCTTCTGACCTTCGGCGACGTTGATCGCCGCTTCGCGCTCACCGGTAGATTGGGTGACGAGTGCGCGGCGCGTGCGTTCTGCCGCCAATTGCTTGTTCATTGCGTCTTGCACATCGCGCGGCGGGATGATCTCGCGGATTTCGACATTGGTTACTTTGACGCCCCAACGCTCGGTGATCTCATCGAGCTTCACGCGCAAGGTTTGGTTGATGTGTTCACGTTGCGACAACACTTCATCTAGCGCGATGCCGCCGATGACGGAGCGTAGAGTCGTGGTGGCGATACCGGCTGCCGCCATTTCAAAGTTGCCTACTTGGATAATGCTTTGCTCACCATCCACCACTTTGTAATACCACAAGAAGTCAATGGAGATTGGCGCGTTGTCTTTGGTGATGGATGTTTGATGCGGCACTTCGCGCACCTGTTCGCGCAGATCCACTTTCACGCCGGTGTCAATGAAGGGCCACAACAACACAACACCCGGTCCATGCGTGCCGCGGCTGCGCCCTAAACGGAAGATGACCAACCGTTGATATTCGGGCATGATGCGGATCGAGTTGGCAACGACGACGGCGACAATTGCCAGAGCGATCAACGCGAAGCACAAAAGAGGAAAGATTGAAGCGAGAAGAGCTTGTGACATAGAGGGTCTCCTTAAATATGTGGTTTGTTGGTAATTCGTATTGCGTATTGCGTATTCCGTGTTGTGCGATACGCGATACGCAATACGTTATACGCAATAGATCATCGTTTCTTCACTTTCAATTTTAATCCATTTCGTTGTACGACGGTTACTTTGGTGCCTGCCGCGATTGTTTCATCGGATTCGGCAGACCACAATTCGTTGCCAACTTGTACCGTTCCTTCGTTAAGAATATCGGTCTTGGCTTCACCCACTGTGCCGATAACAAAATCGGGATTCTGTTTGGGCGGCAGATGACGGGTGGCGAGTGCCGCGCCGACGATGAAGGTGAAGAATGCCACTGTGATGATCACGGTGAGACCGATCAACCAAAACGATACGCGCATCGACTCTACGTTGAAGCCGAATAACATCAACGACCCGCCGACGAGGGTGACGATACCGCCAACAGTGAGCGCGCCGTGACTCGTCCATTGAAAATCTAACATGAACAATATGAAAGAGAGGACGATTAGGGCTAGACCAAATATATTTGTCGGCAGTTGAAACAGACCTAACACGGCGAGTGTGAGGAAGATCGCCGCGCCAACTTCCGGCGCACCGCTGCCGGGCGTGGTGAGGGCGAGCGCCAAACTCAACAACCCTGCCACGAGCAGCAGATAGACTATGTTTGGATTGATTAGCAATTGCCAAAGAAGATCAACGAGTTGCATTC
>CAKKQG010000102.1:0-7232 GCA_919901875.1 Anaerolineales bacterium | reverse complement strand
GGGTCGTTCTTTTTTTTGTCTTCGATCAATTCTTTGATGCGCGGTATTTCGACATCCATCGGCGCTTGACGGTGTGCTTCAGCAATTGCGTTCACGGCGCGTTGATAATAACCGATCTGGGCGTAGCCAATGGCGACGCTCTTGTAAAACTCTGGTCGGTTAGGCATTTGCCCGATTGCCACGCGCCAATAGGCTACCGCTAATGCCCATTTGCCTTCCATGCGATACAACCGCGCGCGGCGATTCAGTTCGGCGCCGCCTTTGAGGCGCTGATCGGGTTGACACAACATGCGCTCGTCGTTGATGGCAAAATCACGATCTGAAGCGAAGACGAAGGCTAACCCGACGATGTCGGCAATGACATCCACGATTGCCGAGAAGGGTCCAAGAAATTTATACGCCCAACGGAGCGCTGTCCACAATATGTCAAATGACATAAAGCTGATTGCGGCGTAATAGGCAGGTGTGAAGCGCGCCGCTAATCCTACCGTCAAGGCTAAGAATATGACGATTCGTATTCCGGCAATCCACAACAGGGTTTGGGTCCACGCTTGCGACCATGATAAATAATCGCCGAAGAAGTCTTGCAGATTCAGTGTCGAGATTATGTAGGCGATGATTGGATTGCGCCCCTCAAAAGCAACCGAAGCGAACGTCAGCGACTCGATTATCGCTAACGCGGATTGAATCATGGCGACGAAAATTGCGCTGCGTAACATATACGATGTGTGCCTTGAGGAGAGGGTACGCCTCAAGAATAACTTGCGTCCACACTCGGGGCATTTGCGCGTGTCGCGTTCAGCGGGCGCGCCGCAATAAACGCATTGAAAGATGTTGTCAATGTCGCTGATGGATTCAACGGGCGAATAAGGCGCGTAGTTAGAGGCAGCATCGGCTTTTTGAGGGGAGGCGGCAACCACTGTAAACGGCGGCGTCACCGTAGATTCGTTTTTCGCGACAGTGAGCTGCGTTTGCCATCGAGTCAAATTTTGTTGGGCGACGCGGTTGGCGGGGTTGATCGTCAGCACATTTTCCAGCGCAGTGATCTTATCTTGCGGATCGTTTACAACGTAGCTGAGCCACAACCAACCTTGCTCGTTGTTTTCATCGGCTTCTACAACCTGAATTAATATCTCTATTGCTTGTTCGGTTTGACCTTGTTTGACGGCATCAATTCCTTCTTGCAAGATGCGGTCAGTGTCTTGAGGTGTCATGTCGGCTGCGCCTCGAATGGCGAGGGGGTGGCGAAGGTGTGGAGAACTACGAGGCTTCACACACCCGATTGCGCCCGCTGTTTTTTGCTTGATACAATGCGGCGTCTACGCGGGCGATGAAGGCTTCGGCGTTAGTGTCGCGTTGTGGATCGTACGTGCCAACGCCGAGGCTCACGGTAAGCGACCAACCAATGTGCGGGAATTTATGTCCCCCAACGGTGTTGCGGATTCGTTCTGCCATTGCCGCAGAATTCTCTTTAGAATTTTTGGGGCAGATGATAAGAAACTCTTCGCCCCCATAACGGCAGACCACATCGGCTTGACGGGCTTGGGTCTTTAAAATGGCTGCCAGTTCTTTTAATATCTCGTTGCCGGTCAAATGTCCGTAGGTGTCGTTGACTTTTTTGAAGTAGTCGAGGTCAATCATCATCGCCGAGAGGGGTTCATAGTAACGCGCGGCGTGAGACAGCGCCTGCCCCAGAAATTCGCTGGCATAGCGAAAGTTGTGCAGGTCGGTCAGGCTGTCAATCAACGCTAACTCGTTCAGTTGGGCGTTTGCTTTACGCAGATCATCTTGGGCGAACTTTAAACGCAGGGCGGCGTTCACCCGCGCTTCCAGTTCCAGTGCGCGGAAAGGCTTGGTGAGATAATCTACCGCGCCCAAGTTCAAGCCATGACTGACGTATTCAATTTGGGATAAGGCGGTGACAAAAATGATGGGGATGCTGCGGGTCTCGTTGGCTTTTTGCAATTGCTCTGCCAAACCAAAGCCGTTAAGACCGGGCATCATGACGTCAGAGATGATCAGGTCAGGAGTGTTTTCGTTGATGATCTGCAGCGCTTCTTCGCCATTGCTGACGTGGCGGAGTTGGTGATTGTGTTTGCCCAAGATCAATTTGATCATTTGAGCAATTGCCTGATCATCTTCCACAACAAGGATCGACGCCATAGTGGCAAAAGTATAGCATATAGAACGTGATACGTGATGCGTGAATTGAGAGTTGAGAGTTTAGTTCACGTATCACGCATCACGGAAATACTCTACCAATACTTTTATGAATCGCTCATCATTTTTCTCCGGCATCCGCGCCCAACTTCCTATCCTGCTTGGCGTTGCGCCGTTTGGCATGATCTATGGTGTGTTGGCACGAAGCGCAGGCTTGCCGCCGGAGATCGCCCAGGCGATGTCGTCTATTGTTTTTGCGGGATCGAGTCAATTCATCGGCACGACTCTCTTTCGAGAGAGTGCGCCGTTTATTGTAATCGTGTTGACCACCTTCGTCGTCAATTTGCGTCACGCGCTTTACTCCGCTTCACTTGCGCCTTACGTTGAGCCGCTCTCACTTCGTTGGAAACTTTTGATTGCCTATTTGCTGACCGATGAAGGCTATGCCGTTGGCATCGTGCGCTATCAACAACTAGAGGGGTCGGGGGTGAAAGAGAACTCCGGTCATTTCTATTACTTGGGCGGCGCACTCGCTCTGTGGACAACGTGGCAGCTCTCTACGGCGATTGGAGTTTTCTTCGGGGCGCAAGTGCCAGCCTCTTGGGGATTGGACTTTGCCCTGCCGATCACCTTCATCGCCATTATGATCCCCGCGCTGGCGGATCGTCCTTCGGCGTTGGCGGCAGTGGTCGCCGCCGTGGTGGCGTTGGCGGCGCACGATTTAAATTACAAGCTGGGTTTGATCTTTGCGGCGTTGAGCGGGATCGTCGCCGGGTTGATCGCGGAAAGATTCACGCCGCATCGAATTGAAACGGTTGAATAAAACGTGACTGCTTAGCGTCTTTGCGAGGAGCGTTCTCTGCGACGAAGCAATCTTATGGCATAACCGAGATTGCTTCGCGAAGTGCGCTCGCAATGACGAATCGACTGAGCAGGTACAAATAAAATTATGTCTACAACCTACTTATGGCTGACCATCCTCTCAATGGGCGTTGTCACTTTCCTCATCCGGCTTTCTTTCATCATCGCTTGGGGAAAGTTCGAGATGCCGCCGCTGGTACGGCGCTCATTACGCTATGTGCCGCCCGCCGTGCTCTCGGCGATCATCTTGCCCGAACTCCTGCGCCCGAACAACGCGCCGATTGATCTTTCGCTAGGCAACGCGCGCTGGATCGCCGGTCTCGTCGCCGCGCTTATCGCTTGGCGCACTCGCAATGCCCTGCTGACGATTGTGGTAGGGATGATCGTGTTTTGGATTATTAGTCTTGTAGTCAAGTAGTCGGGTGGTCAAGCGGACTACTCGACTATTCGACCACAAGACTCTTCGACTATAATCTTGCTACGAGGTGCAACTATGCCAAAAGAAAAACGTCCGATGACATATGATCCGAATGTGAATATGATCCGCAACTTCATCATACAAGTGCGGCTCACTTGGAAGTTATTGCGTGATGTGCGCGTGCCGTTATGGGTCAAAGGCACTTTTCTGGCTTCGGTGGCCTACATTGTCATGCCGCTCGACATTGTGCCGGACGCCATCCCTCTTCTCGGTCAAATTGACGATCTCGGTGTGTTGGCTATCGGCATGAAGTTGCTGATGGATATGAGTCCGGCTGACGCGGTTGCCGAGCATATGGAGAGTATCACTGGACATACGGCCTGGGAAATAACCGAAGAGGAGAAGAAGGCGAATGCCGAATCCGCTAAAGCAACAACAAAAAAGGATGGAACTATCATCGAGGGGACGTTTACTGAGTCAGAGACAAAAAATGAACAATGAGACAATGAAGAATGAAGAATGACAAATGACAAATGACAAATAGAGTTCATTAGAAAGAGATTCAACGGTTGTGGTTTTGGCTCTCTAATCCGCTAACGGACATGGCTCCGAACTTTGACCATTAGCGCGTGTGCGACTCCTGCGTTTCCATGCAGAATAATGGTTGGGGTCGGAAAAACGCTCGCAAGCGCAGCGGATTAGAGAAACACTCCCTCCTCCACACTCCAAAATTGTAAAACGGCAATCCAAATACTAAAGAGGAATTTTTTTAATGCGAAAGATTTTATTTCTGTTAACAGTGTTTGCTATTTTGTTAACCGCCTGCGGCACACCTCCAGCATCGCCGCCCTCCAACGCGCCCTCTGCTCCGGCGTCAAGCGGCGCGGCGAAGGCGATTGAAAATTATTTGACGGCTCTAATAACATCCAGGAAACTCGATTCGGTCAAAAGCGCATCGTGCGCGGCGTGGGAACGTGACGCCAAAATTGATTTCGATTCGTTTCAAGCGGTGACGGCGAAGCTCGACGGCATGGCCTGCCAAGAAGCGGGCAAAGACGGCAACTTCACGCTGGTCAACTGCAAAGGCAAAATTCTGGTGACATACCAAAACGAAAACCAAACACTCAACCTCGCCGACAAAACTTATCTCGCCGTGCAAGAGGGCGAGTGGAAGATGTGCGGGTATAAGTAGCGGGTGGCGGATGGCAGATAGCAAATGGCGGATGGCGTAGTGATGGATGGAATACGCAATACGCAATACGCAATACGTGATGCGTGATCGGTCACGCGAAACTTTAGACTTCATGCTCACACGAATCTTTTCCCGCGAAAACGTTTGGGCGATCCTTCTCTGCCTCATCGTGATCGCCCTCATCATCTTCACCGCCGATAACTCCCCCGCATGGATTTATCAAGGCTTCTGACTTCCAACATCCAACTTCCAACCTCTAGTTTTTCATGACCCTCACCCACCTCAGCCTCTTCGCCCTCGCCGCGCTCATCATCCGTGTTGCCTCGCGCTGGCGCGATTGGGCGATGTTCGTCGTCAGTCTCTTGGCGATTTATTTTCTTCAACCCGTCACGGCAATTCAATATCTCGATTTCTGGTTGCCCACGCTCACACTCGCGCTGATTGGATTCCTATATGCCGTCAATCGCTCTTCAAACGACTCAACACGCGACGACCTGATCACCGCGCTCGTTGCCATTCTGATTCTGCTTGCGCTCGGATCACTACGCTACTTCGATTCGATCTGCTGCCTGACTCCATCCACGCCGCCTGATCTATGGCGGATCGCCATCGTTCTCGGTGTCGCCGCCGTGATCGCGGTTGCCATCATCCGTTTTGCGCCGAACAACCCGCGACTCGCTTCTGCCTTTTTTATTCTCTTCATCGTTTTACTTCTCATCATCAAAACCGAACCACTGGCGCGCGGCGTAAGCGCAATAATTCGATCTGCTTTAGGGCGCGATGTGTCATTGGCAAGCGCGGGCGATGTGCAGTGCTTGGCTTCTCTTACATCGCATTTCGTTTGATGCACATTTTGCGCGAGCGATCCAACCCGCGTTTCCCAAAATTGACTCTGCGCGAAACCATCACCTACGTCATCTTCTTCCCATCATTCACCGCCGGTCCCATTGATCGCGCCGATCGATTCGTCAAAGATACGCTCGCCCCGCTCGCCGAGTCCGCGCCCGATGTGGTGGAAGGTGGACGACGGATCATGGTCGGCGCGTTTAAAAAATTTGTCATCGCCGACACGCTGGCGATCATCGCTTTGAACGGATTCAACGCGGCGCAAGTCGTCTCTCCGCTTTGGATGTGGATTTTGCTCTACGCTTTCACTTTGCGAATCTATTTTGACTTTAGCGGCTACACCGATATTGCCGTTGGGGTGGGGCGCATCATGGGAATCAAACTGCCCGAAAATTTTAACGCGCCCTATTTCAAAAGTGACCTCACAACTTTTTGGAACAGTTGGCATATCACGCTCACGCAGTGGGTTCGATCTTACTTCTTCAATCCGCTCACTCGCGCTCTGCGATCTCGATCTATGGCGATGCCGTTGATCATCATCATCGGTCAACTTGGCACGATGCTGCTCATCGGTTTGTGGCACGGAGTCACCTGGAACTTTGTTGCCTGGGGATTGTGGCACGGAGTCGGTCTCTACCTTCACAATCGCTATCTCGATTTTATGAAGCCGCGACTCGCCGCGCTCGATGAACGCCCACAACTTAAACGACTCACCGATGTGTTTGGCATGTTGATCACTTTTCATTATGTTGCGCTCGGTTGGGTGTGGTTTGCCCTTCCTTCGGTTGATCTGTCACTCAAAGTTTTTGGAAAGTTGTATGGCTTTTAATTTCTGATTTTTGATTGCTGACGGTAGTCCCCGTAGCGAAGCGGAGTGGGATTGCTGAGCGAGGCGCACAATCAGAAATCAGAAATCCACAATCAGCAATCACGATGACTTATCGCTTCTTTCTCAACGTTTTATTTCGCGCCCTGATTTTTTTTCTTGTCGCTAACATTTTGTTTGTAGCGTTTGAACCGCTCCCCGCGCTGAGTAAGATTTCGGCATACAACATCGTCTTTAACGGCAGGCAACGTCTGCCCTTTGGCGAAACTCCCGACAAGGCTTACAACTTCAGCCTGTTCAATCTCGAAGCGATGATTCTCTCGCACGAGATCGCCGGAACAAAGAAAGACTCAAATGAATACCGCGTAATTTTCATCGGCGACTCATCTATGTGGGGTACGCTGTTGAAGAACGACGAGACGTTGAGCGGAACCATCAACGCCGCCAAGTTAAAAACAAGAGACGGGCGCACGGTGCGGGCTTTCAATCTTGGTTATCCGAGCATGTCGTTGGCGAAAGATTTGATGATCCTCTCACTCGTCACTCGCTATCAACCTGATCTGATCGTCTGGGCATTCACGCTGGAATCGTTTCCACGCTCGCGGCAATTGGCTTCCCCGCTTGTCGCCAACAGCCCAGCGGTGATGCGGACTCTGATCAATCAACATTCGCTTAAGTTGAACGTGGATGATCCGCAGTTCGTCAATGTTTCGTGGTGGGATAAAACGATCAGCGGTCAACGCCGACCTCTGGCGGACTTGTTCCGCTTGCAAATGTATGGCGTGATGTGGACGGCGACAGGTATTGATCAATACTATCCAGAGAAATATCAATTGCGCGCCGACGATCTGCAAAGCGATGTGGAATTTTATGGATTGAAGCCGCCGCGCCTGAATGAAAATGATTTAGCGTTGGATGTGTTGAACGCC
>CAKKQG010000101.1 GCA_919901875.1 Anaerolineales bacterium | reverse complement strand
TTTCGCTCGGCGCGGCAGCGAGTGCTTTAGTGGCGTAATCGAGCGCGTTGGTTTTGTCACCCTTCTCTAAATATGTTTCCGCCATTGCGCGATGCACTTCCCAAACATTAAAGCTCGTGCCAGCGATTTTCAAAATATCTTGATAGGTCGCAACCGCCGCATCATAATTGCCCACCGCTTTTTGCGCCGCGCCCAAACTTACACGCGTCGAAATCTGCCGCGCGAGTTCGACCCCGCGAAACTTCTCGGCTTCGATGGATTGCTGATAAGCAGAGATCGCTTTTTGGTAAGACTCGCGCCGCTTGCTCTCGTCTTTCTCTTCGGCTGCAAGTTGAGTCCAAATATCGCCGAGCGTGTTGTAAGTTTCGACCCACTTCGGGTCGAGGCTGATTGACCTTTCGATTTTCTTCAAAGCATTCGCGCTATCTTTGCGCGCCGCCAGATCGAACCGCGCCGCTTCATTCCACAGCGTCGGCGCGTTGGGGCTGAGGGCGAGGGCGTTGTTGAAGTATGTGTTCGCGTTATCAATGCGTATCTTCGCTTCGGTAGGGTCGGTGGTAGTGCGCGACCATTGATACGACAGGCGCCCCAAGTTCGCGCTATGGTCGGGGTTGAGCGGGTTCAACGCTTGCGCCTTTTCCAATTCTTTCAACGCCACATTTAAGATCGTCTCGCGCTGAATGCGGTCAGCCGTTTGCGTGGACGACTCGAGATACGCCCGCCCCAAATACAAATAGTATTGATCTTGTTCGGGCGCAAGCGCAATCGCTTGTTGATAGATCGGGATCGCCACATCCCATCGCCGTTGTTGATCCATTGGCTGCGCCACCTTATACGACATATCCGCTTGGATCGCCATGATGTTGAAGAAAAAACTTCCCACAATCGCCAAAGCAAATGTCAACGGCGCGACGATCCACTGCGCGCCAGATCGAAAATAACGGCTGTGCCACTCCGGAGTTAAAGTGATCGCCATCATCGCCATCAAAATAATGATCCACCACACAAAGCGACTCAACATAGTATTTGCCATACTCAACAGAGCGGCTAACTCTTGAATGGTCTTCGGTTGAAAATTCGCCACGCTCGCCAAACCATTGGCGTGCAAGATCGTAAACATCAGCCACACCGCGCCCGATCCGCCGAGCGTGATCCACACCGCGCGTTGTTCGTCTCTCCACATCAACGCCGCCGCCAGCCACACAAAAGCAAACAGCAGCGCCGTGCCAATGCTCGTCGTCCCCGCCGTTCCGTAAAGCGTAAAGAGCGAAGCGTAGATAATATCTACGACAGACGTCAACTGTTTGATGTTGGCAAAATAATCGTAACTCATCGTCACCAAAATTAATCCGCTGATGAAAATTGGAAACGCGGGCATGAAGAAATTGCCGACACTGCCGCGCGACATTTTTTCTGGATGGCTGCCGCGCTCGCGCTTGCGCCGCGACTCAGGGGCTGCCGCCTTGGGTGTGGTGGCGGCTTCCCCTTGTTGAACTTTTTTCGGCATCGCCCATCCCACAGCGATCAACATCGCCACGAACATCCAAAAGTAAAGTCGAGTCGCCACAATCGCAATGCCAAAATGAATCTCGGTGAAGTGAGCGACAATCGCCGCGATGAGCGAGGCGAGAATGAGCGCGCGCTGCGGATCGATCTCATCTGCTGTGCGGCGCAGAGTGATGAAGGTGAGATACACGAACAACCCGATCAACATGCCAAACGGCAAACCCACACCGAAGTAAGTGCCGCCGCGCCACATCACCATGATCGTCGCACCGAGGATGCCGCCGCCCACGTAGAGCGCGATGTATAAACGTTTGTCGTGCGCGGCGATCACGCCGAGCCACTTCAATCCAAAATAGATCACGGCGGCGAAGAAAGTGAGATAAGCGATCATCCCGATTGCGCCCGTCGTCAACAAGGCGTCGAACGTTTCGTTGTGTGAACGATCTGGCACGGCGTTCTGTTTTTCGAAGTGCGCTAACTCCGGTGAATAAAACGGGCTGAAGGTGACGAGCAGTGATTCGGGACCGGCGCCGATCAACGGACGAATAAAATTAAATACGTCCACGCGCCCATCCGGGAATTTCGCCGCTTCGTGTGGCAGAGCCATCTGCACCGCGCCACCCCAAATTAATTCGCGCACGCGGCTGGTGCCGTCTTGCGATTCAAAGATGCGCCCCAAACGCCCAAAGCCTTGCGTGGTTCGCAATGATTCAAGTGGACCGTTTGGAATGTTGAACACGATCAAAAACGATCCGAGAATCACGGCGATGGCTAATGCGCTGACGGCGATCCATCGTCGTTTAAATACCAACGAGAGCAAGACGATCCAGAAAAACATTCCGGCTAACAAACCGAGCCAAGGTCCGCGACTGCCCGTGAACCACAACGCCACTAACTGCGCGCCGAGTATCAAGGTATAGATGAATCCTTGTGCGATGTTGCTGATCAATTTTTCTTTTTCGCCGATGATGGCGCGGTAGTATCCCAGAGTCCGCATCACCGTGAAGGGGATGATCATGATCAGATAGGCGCCAGCGAAGATAGCGTTGCCCATCGTGGACGTGATGCGCGTGATCGTATCCTCACCCCACGGCAACGGGTCGAGCAAAAATTTCTGCATGATGCCGTAGACGCTGATCGGCAAACTGGTTAAGATGATCGTGGTGATGATGCGCTCGATCTGTTCTTTGCGTCGGATGTTGACCACCGCCGCGCCGAAGATCACAACGTAAGAGAGCGTGGTGTATGCCCCTTGCAAACGTGGATACGATCCCCAGAAGGTGGTGCGCGGTGTGAGCGACAGGACGCTCGACAGTAAATACGACGTGAGATAGATCGCTAATGGAATGAGTAATGGAATGCGGCTTAACGACTCCCAACGCCGTCGCGGATTAAATTCCACGATGCTGTTGCGGACGCCGCCTTCTTCGATCAACTTCAACAACCATGCGGCGGCGATGATCAAGGCGATGCTTCGCACCAGTGACGCTTTATCCGGTTCGAACACCCGCGCCGAATACGTGTTGAAGAACAACGGCGCCAACACCAACGCCGCCAGCCAACCGGCTTCTAAAACTCCGTTACAAAAATTACTTAACTTGGTCACTCGGTCGTTGTCCTTTAGAACCTACTCAACCACCCCGTCATTGCGAGCGTTCTTCGCGAAGCAATCTCAGACTCTACCGACACGAGATTGCTTCGTCGCACAGAACGCTCCTCGCAATGACGCTTGAATAGTTACATCCATCAATTGCGATCCATTACCCAACGATACACATTCTCAATTCGCTCGATCATCATCGCTTCAGTAAATTCCCTTCGCGCCCGTTCTTGCCCGGCTTCGCCCATTCGTTTTCGCAGCGATTCATCGGCCAGCAAATGATTGATCGATTCGGCGAGAGCCGATGGTGTGCGCGCCGGAACCACTAAGCCGCTTATGTTATGTTGAACCACATAAGACGTTCCCGTTCCCAACTCTGTCGTCACACATGGCAAGCCTGCCGCCATCGCTTCGAGCAACACCAACCCAAACGCTTCAGATCGCGCACTGGCAGGCAACACAAAAATATCGGCACTGCGATACAGCGACGCTAATTCTGATTCGGGGACGGTGCCGATGAAGCGCACCTTGTCATTTAAATTAAGTGACGCCGCCAATCGCTCCCACGCCTCTCTCATCATCCCATCCCCGCCGATGATCAACTCGGCTTCAACATCAGTCATCGCTTTCAATAGATCGTCAACGCCTTTGTAGTAGCGATGCCGCCCGATGAATAACAGAGTCGGGCGCTTTTGTTTTAGGCGTTGCGGCGATGCGAATCGATCTACATCCACGCCGAGCGGCAGAACTAAACAGCGTCGGCCCAAGCGAATTAGCTCGGTGGAAGATACCACATAATTTGGGCTGGTTGCCAAAAGTGAATCGGCGCGGCGCAATACTTGGCGCATGAGTGGTTTATAAAGTGCGCCGATCATCCTTTGCCGCACCACATCACTTTGATAAGTGATCACCGTGCGCCCATGCCCATAGAGCCAATGACTCACTTCGCCAACAGGATACGGGAATTGCAGATGGGTAATATCGGGCTTCTCTTGCGCGATCAACTTTGGCAGCTCAAACGAGAGCGGCGTGCTGGCAATGGTTCGCACCCGCGCCGCGCGGATGACGCGCACGCCGTTCATCACCTCAACTTCGTTGCGCTGTTGCGGATGACAGACGATCACGCTCACCTCGTGCCCGCGTTTTGCCAAGCCCTCGGCTAACACCCGCAAGTGATTTTCGATCCCGCCTAACACGGGGTAATAGTCTTTGTAGATGTGAAGTAATTTCAAAACTTCAAACTCCAAATTTCAAAATCCCAAATCCCAAAAACCCAAAATACCAAACTTCAAACTTCAAATCTCCAATCTCTAATCTCTAATCTCTAATCTCTAATCTCCAACAATCAAACCACCCAACAACCCAACCACCTAACCACCCACTTCCAAAATCGTCTGTACAGTTTTACTCCACGTAAACTGTTTGACCCATTCCAATCCAGCGATTCTCTTTTCTTCGCGGAAGATCGGATCGCGCAAACGTGACGCCGCCTGTGCCAGCGCGGCAGTTGTCATATCATCAGCCGTCACTGCCTCGTCACCCGCCGCTTCTTTAACTCCGGGCG
>CAKKQG010000100.1 GCA_919901875.1 Anaerolineales bacterium | reverse complement strand
CGATCATCTCGCGATAGCGCTCTTCTATGAACCCGCGCCGTAATTTGCGTGTGCGCGTCAGTTCCGCTTCGTCCGGATCAAACTCTTTGTGCAGAAGCACGAATTTGCGGACGCGCGCAGCAGGTGGCAGTGTCTTGTTTACACGCTCAACATCCGCGCGGATTAAGTCGTACACTTCCGGCTTTTGCGACAGATCCACAAACGCCGTATAGCCGACGCCATGCCGTTCCGCCCACCGTCCCACGTTCTCGAAATCTATATTGATAATTGCCGTGACGCACGGACGTTGCTTGCCGCCAATCGTCATCACGTCTTTGACGTACGGCGAGAATTTCAAGCGTCCCTCGATATACTGCGGCGAGTATTTTTTTCCTGCGGCGAGTTCCAACAAATCCGCCACGCGGTCAAGATAAATCAGATGCCCGTCTTCGTCGAGATAACCCGCGTCGCCGGTGTAGAACCAACCCTCGCGCAATTTCTCCGCTGTCGTCTGCGGATTCTTGTAATACCCTTGAAACACACAATCGCTCTTGATCAGAATCTCTCCCTCGGGTGAGATCTTCACTTCGACTCCCGGCGCGGGGTTGCCCACACTTTCGAACTTGATGTCGTCGTCACGGTGAAAGGTGTGAATCTCCGCTTCGGTTGAGCCATACAGTTGTTTGAGGTTCAACCCTATCGCGCGGCAAAAGCGCAGCATATCCGGCGAGAGTGCCGCGCCAGAGGAATAAGCAAGCCGGATACGGTGCAATCCGAATTTGTCGCGCAGGGGCTGAAAGACGATGGCTTCGCCCAGTGCGTTGAGAAGGCGCAGATAAAATGGGATCGCGGCTTTGGCAAATTTCAAATCCGCCACGCGATAGCCGATTGGCAGAAAGGTGTCGTACCACAAGCGGTTGAGGCGCGTCGTATCGTTGATGCGCACTTGAATCGTGGAGACAATGCCCTCCCACAAACGCGAACTGAAGAGGAGCGAGTGCGGCGCGATCTCGCGCAGATTCTGCTGGACCGTCTCCGGTTTTTCGGGAAAACTGACGACGTTGCCGGCAATGACGTGCCCGGTGATCCCCAATACGTGTTCCGTAATCCACGCCATCGGCAGGAACGAAAGGAACTCGTCTGACCGGTTGCGTTTGTCAACCGTCGTGACATTTGTGTAGCCGGCGATCAAATTGCGGTGAGCGATCATCACCCCTTTTGGCTGACCCGTCGTGCCGGAGGTGTAGCATAAAATCGCCAGATCTTCAGCGCTGCCCTGCGCGACCATCTGCTCGAACATCTGCGGATCGCGCTCGCGCAATTCGCGCCCCAAGTTCTGCACGTCGCCGAAACTCATCAGCCACGTTTCGCGGTCCTGATAATTCCACAAGCCGCGTTCTTCCCAATAGATCACCTTTTTGATGTATGGCAGTTGCTCGCGCGCCGCCAGCAGTTTGTCGCACTGTTCCTGATCTTTGGCGAACACGAACACCGCGTCAGAATGATTCACAATGTACTGAATCTCGGCCGGTCCCGAATCGGTGAAAACGCCAACGGCAACTGCCCCCGCAGACTGGATGGCGAGTTCAGCCCAGTAGTATTCCGGATCATTGTCGCCAAGAATCGCGGCTTTGTCGCCGCGCTGCAAACCCAGACAAACCAAACCCAGAGTGAGGTCACGCACGGCATCGCACGATTCGCGCCAGGCGAACTCACGCCAGATGCCCAGAGTCTTTTTTCGCATGGCGATTTGTTTTTCGTAGCGGGCAGTCGTATCCAACAAATATTTTGGAAGTGTGTCAACCGCGCTCATTTACTTTGCTCCGTCATCTCTGCGCCCGGCCTTACCGAGATAAGCCTTGATGACTTCCGGATGATGTTTGATCTCGTCAGGCGATCCTTCGGCAATCTTGACGCCGAAATCCATCACCACAATGCGATGGGCAATGTCCATCACCAATCCCATATCGTGCTCTACGAGAACGATGGTCACGCCGCGCCGCTCGTGAATGTCAAGAATAAAACGCGCCATATCTTCTTTCTCCTCGACGTTCATTCCAGCCATCGGTTCATCCAACAGGAGAAGTTTCGGCTCCAGCGCCAGCGCGCGCCCCAGTTCGACTCGTTTGCGCAAGCCGTAGGGAAGCGAGCCAACGATGGATTTGCGAATGTGTTCCATTTCGAGAAAGTCAATAATTTTTTCCACCACGAGGCGATGCTCAATTTCCTCGCGCCGCGCAGGTCCCCAGAAACATGCGCTGGCAAGCATCCCTTGTTTCATATGGATGTGCCGCGCCGCCATCAGGTTATCCAGCGTGGTCAACCCGGTGTAGAGGGCAATGTTCTGAAAAGTGCGCGCAATTCCAAGTTGAGAGATGCGGTGCGTAGGGACGCGCGTAAGATCGCGTCCTTCAAAGTAAATGTGACCGCGTTGAGGCCGATAGAAACCATTGAGGCAATTCAGCGCGCTGGTTTTGCCCGCGCCATTGGG
>CAKKQG010000099.1 GCA_919901875.1 Anaerolineales bacterium | reverse complement strand
TTAATCTGTCCGCCGAATCTTGGACCCGGCTTGAAGTGTTCGCCTAACGGAATCGAAACGGAGTCGATCTCATCGGTGGCGCGTCCGAGTTGAATGAGCGGCAAGTGACTCAACTCGTCTTGAATATCGGACCACGAAAGATGCGGCGCGGGGAAGTCGCGTTTGATCAAACCCGAATCAAAAGCGTTGGCGCGAAGTTCTAAGGCTTGTGTTTCGAGTTCGTTGATCGTGTCATGCAGTCCATCCCAATCATCCACGAAGACCAATATATTTTCTGGAAGATAGTCGAACAGACTCGCTTGCGTGGGATGGAGAAGCGGCAAAAAGAATTCGAGCGTGGCGAAGGCGGAACCAGAATTGAGGCGTTCAATGTCGGCGGCAAGATCGGATTCGGAGTCGGCGTCCACCGTGATCAACGTTCCATTCTTCGGCAACGCTTCACGCGCCGGATAGATCGTGATCGAGTCAATCGCTTCGCCTGATCGCTGTGTGTTGGGATCGAATCGTTTGAGACTCTCGATCTCATCGCCGAATAATTCGATGCGGACGGGCGTCGCTTCGGCGTGAGTCCAAATATCAATGATGCCGCCGCGCCGCGAGAATTGCCCGGGTTCGACCACGATGCTTTCGCTGGTGTAACCCGCGCCAGACCATGCTTCAAAAAGTTTTTCGAGTCGCACCGACGAGCCAACTTTGAGCGGGCGTGAGGCGGCGAGAAAATCCCGTTTGGGTAAGGTGCGGGTGAAGAGGGCGCGAGCGGAGGAGATGGAGATTGGAGATTGGAGATTGGAAGTTAGAGCGGAAAGGGTTGCGAGGCGTTGATGGATCGTTCTTGGACCCCAAGGGGCGTGTTCGTAGGGGAGGGGGTTGGGTTCGGGGAAGTATTGGATGTTGGATGTTGGAAGTTGGACGTTAGATGGTAACCACGCGGGCAGTTCTTCATTGAAGAGGAGGGCGCGGTCAGTGTGGGCGGCGATGAGCAGGGCGGGGCGATTGAGATCGGCGATGAGTGAGGCGGCAAACGGCAGACGTGCGGCGCGAGGAAGATTTAATGAGATCGATTCGCGCCCGATGCGTTGAGTCACATCGGCGTATTCGGGCAGAGCGTGGAAGGTGGAGAGGAGAGAGGAGAGGTTCATCTTCGCAACGGATGTTGTAGCCGCTTCGCGTGTAACGGATGCACGCGAGTCGATCCGCTACATCCGTTACATAATCCGCTGCCAGCGTTTATTACTTCAAATCCCTTTTCCATACACTCGGCATCTTCTTCCCATACACAATCTCATCCGCTTTCAAAAATACCGCGAGTTCTTCAATTGCTTGCCTTACCACTTTGCCGCTCTTCGGCGCGTTCGGCTCGGCGTACACTGCCTCGACTATGAGCTTGTTCTGCTCACGATCCATTTTGGGGCTGATGCGCCCAATAAGTTGATCGCCGTGCAAAATTGGCAAAACGTAGTAACCATATTGCCGTTTCTTTTCGGGGACGTAAATCTCTATTCGATAATAAAAGTCGAAGAGCGATTCGGTGCGCTTACGATCACAGATTAAATTGTCGAACGGTGAGAGCAATGTTGTACGCGGCGACCACGCGCCGTTTTGCAGATCATCAAGCAAAGGTAGATCATCGTTGTGGATATACCATGCGCCTTTGTAGAGACGACTCGTTGGGTCGTCTCCATCTATTTGCACCCGTGAGATGATCTTTTCTTGTTCAAGATCATTTAAAACCTTTTGCAAATTCGGATACCGTCCGCGCGTGAAGTGAAAATTGATCTGCGTGGGCGTGGCGATACCTAAGGCACGTAAAGATTTTTGCACGGCGCGGCGCACCACTTCGCGTTCATTAAGTTTTTCGCGCGGAGTCCAATCGGGTAAGACCCGCTCACTCAAATCCCATTTCTTTTGAATTCCATCACGCCCGGTAACCATGATCTTGCCGCCGATCCACAAAATATCAATCATGCGGCTGATGTTGCGCCCCGACGTCCAACCGGTGGAGACCCACGCTTTGGGGTCAATGCCCGCTTCTTCAAACTGGCGTGACAACACCGGTCCGCGTTTGCGAATGTGAGCAAGTACGTATCTGCGAAGTTTTTCGTTTTCCTTTGTCCACGCCCGCGTGCGCTCGCTCCAGGGATACTCGTTCATCAAGCGTTGGAAGATCGGGTAATCTTCGGTCAGCACAATCGAAGCGCAGTGCGCCCAATACTCAAATAGCTTCCTCTCGTGCCACATCAACCTATCGAGTTCACCCAGATCGTAATTGCCTAGCCGACTGAACAAAACAATTTGATGAGAACGAGCCACCGCGTTGATCGGATCGATCTGCAAACAGCCGATGTCGCGCACCACATCCAAAATGCTTTGAGGTTTGTCGCCAGCCAAGCGTTGTTTGGTGATGAACAGACGGCGGGCGAGAGTGGGAGTGAGAGAGATAGTCATCAGTGAACAGTGATCAGTAATTGGTAATTAGTAATTGGAGATTAGAGATTGGAGATTGGGAATGTCGTGAGTAGATGAAAGTGTCGTAAGGTTGGCGCTCTAATCCGCATTGTTACTTTGTTCTCGCCTTTGGCTTGATTCAAGTGCGGCAGCCGCCACAGCAGAATCAAGTTGCAAATTTCGTGAACAGTTCACGGGCGGATTAGAAACTCCAGTTTCTCAAATCTCTATACGCTATAAATTATTTACCCTTACGCTTTTGGGATTTTGATATTTGTCATTCTTCATTTGTTATTCCATTAAACTTATTCATCGCCGCGTTCAAGCCATCCGCCACAAACACTTCAATCGCCTCAACTGCTTTATCCAAAGTTAAGTTCATCACTTCGCCGTCGAATTTATCGAAGTCGCGCAAGACATAATCGGCGGCGAGCATGCGCCCCGGCGGGCGACCAATGCCTAAACGCAGACGCGGAAAATTTTGGGTGCCAAGTTTTTCGATGATAGATGACACGCCGTTTTGTCCCGCCGAACCGCCTTGTGGGCGTAAACGGATCGTGCCAACAGGCAGATCGAGATCGTCGAAGCACACCAAAAAATTTTCAAGCGGCACGTCGTAGAAATGCAACAGCGACGCGACGGCGTCACCCGAGAGATTCATAAACGTTTGTGGTTTTGCCAAAACAACGGAGTGTGTCTTAACATTGATCGAGGTGATCAATGCTTTGCCTTGCCGGCGCGTGAACGCCGTGCCGTGCTTCTTGGCGAGTCTGTCCACTGCCATAAAGCCGACGTTGTGACGATTGAATGTGTATTCACGTCCGGGGTTTCCTAAACCAATTATGAGAAATTTAGTCATGCGTATTCCGTATTCCGTTACGCAATACGCATTACGGAATACGTCAGGGTTTCTTGATGTCGCTGCCGACTCGTCTCCACCAACGGCGAATCGGGCGTCTGATTCTATCACGCAGAGCGGCATAAAGTCCAAGAATCGCAAAAAGAAAAAATGCGATGACCCCGCCGCCGCAAAACGAGTTGCCGTAAGGCGTGGGATCGAATTGAATCGGGGCGCGAGTTGGCGCGGGGATGAAAGATAAAGTTGGGGTGGGGGGGATCGGCGACGGTGTTTGGAGTGCCGTCGTGGGCGCGGAGGCAACTGGAATAAGGGTGGCAGCCACTGCGGCGGGGGCGCTAGCCACAGGCGTGGGCGTGATCGAGTTCCCGATCTGAATCCTTCTAACAATCGCCTCTTCCGGTTTGGTCGAATCTTTCGAATACACGCGCAAGCGAATCATATACAGCCCATCGCTGAGTCCGCGTGTGTCCCAAGTTGCCAACGCGCCCGTGGCAATCGGCGTGGTGGATGTTTGAATCTCGAACCACGTCTCGGTTGGATTCGGATCGTAAGCGAAGGCGATCTCGTAACGCAAAAATTGCGGATGCGTGGCGGAACCAGTGATGCTCACCTGTCCGCGAATGGTTTGCCCTTGTGACGGAGAGGAAATAATTGCCGCACCGATTTGGATGAGGATGAGGAAAAGATTCATGGTCAGAAGATTCTAATACGCATTACGAAATACGAAATACGTATTGCGTATTTCGTATCACGGATTCTTCGTCGCTGTCGGCGTGCGCGTATTCGTTGGGCGCGGGGTGTTGGTGGGTGTCGGAGTGTTAGTGGGCAACGGCGTGTTTGTTGAAGTGAACGTTGCGCTTGGGGCTCTGCCCAACGTGGCGGCAGGGTTCGCGGTGCGGGCGATCTGTTTGACGCTTTCTTGTATCACGACAAACGTAGTTTGCCCGGCGCGTATTTCAGTTTCTCCGGCATAATCTTCGCCGCCGATTTTCAGTTGATACTTGTAAACACCTTCTGGCAAGTCGGAGAGGACAAAATTTTCTTTATAAACCGGATCGTTATTAACGAACTGCGCCGAGTAGGTGACGATGGGATAGTGAAGGCGTTTTGAGTCGATCACTTCGATAGGAACTTCAGGGATGTATTTGCCGTTCTTATCAAGGACGCGACCGGCAAGCACTCCCCAACCGGTCGGCGGCGCGAGCCACAGTTCGGGGTTGAGTGTTTTGAGAAATTTATTCTCGCCGATGCGAATTTCAAAATGCAGATGAGGTCCTGTAGAGAATCCGGTGCTGCCCACAAGCCCGATCTGTTCGCCCATCTTCACCGGTTGGTTGAGCCACACATTCGTCTCTGACATGTGGGCATATGCGGTGTAAATCGTTTGACCGTTGAAACCAAATTCGTGTTTGATGACGACGGCATTGCCGTAAGGATCTTTTTCAACCGGCTTAGTTCCCAACAAACCATAACCGACCCAGACCACTGTGCCGCTGTTCGCCGCCAACACCGGTGTGCCCATTGGCGAATCAAGATCGACTCCGGTGTGTGCGTTCATAAATCCGAAGTAGGTGCTGCCATAACGATACAACGGGTGAGGCCAGTTAACGGCGTTGGAGGCGATGGGGCGGGCGAACCAAAAATGATCTTCGGGGCGCACCGAGAGAGGGACGGGGACGGGTGGAGGCCGCCACGCCAGAGTCGGCACCGCCGTTTGTGTGCCGAAGTTGATCCGAAATGGATCGCTGGAGTTAATGTTCGGTTGCGATCCGCTTGATAAATCCACAAGGCTTGGCGTGGGCGATCCGTTGAATGGATCGAGCGTGGCGAGCGGCACGATGGTTGAAACGGGTTTTACTGTGACGGCGGGTCGTTGTGTGATGACGATGGAGACCGGAGTGCGCGGCGCGCAACTCGAAATGAACAATGAAACAATGAACAATGAACAATGAACAATGAACAATGATCGCCGACGACTGATCACTGACCACTGTTTACTAACTTCCAACTTCCAACTTCCAACTTCCAACTTCCGTCTCATGGTGTAGCAGTCGGTTCTTCGGTAGGTGGCGGTACGGTGTTAGTGCGCGTGGGTGTGATACTCGGAGTAAAAGTGATCGTCGGTATACCGAGACGGGTCGGGACAAGTGTTGGGGTGTGGGTGAACGTGGATGTAGGAGTTGGTGTGCGCGTGAGCGTGCTTGTCGGCGTCAGGGTGATCGTCGGCGTCAGTGTGCGTGTATAGGTCGCTGTGGGCGTGTTGCTGGGCGTCAGGGTGATCGTCGGCGTGTTGGTGATCGTCGGCGTGAATGTCGGTGTAACAAAAGGAGTCGCTGTTGCAAAAGCATTGGCGGGATGCACTTCACGCATCGCTTGCGCCCAAGTGAGTCCACCACGATTCTCGAAATGCCAATACTGCACGCCGGAAAAAAAAGTTTTCCACGTGTCGGTTGATGGCACGCGCGCCCAACCATAATCTTCGGCGAGTGTGGTGAAGTCCACAAAATATCCGGACGGGACTTTGGCTAAGGGCGCGCCGCCGTTGTCGTAGGCAATCGGGTTGCCGGAGAAGCGTGCTTGAAAATCCCAAGGGATTCGTTTAAGTGGTTCGCCGAGCGCGCCTTCGGTTTGGGCGCGGGCGCGAACCCACACGCGCCAATAGGTGCGTGTGCCGGCAGGTTCGCGCACCACAAAAGCGAAGTTATTGTTGACAACCGCTTGACTGAAGTCGAACGCCCGCGCCGCTTTATTCCAGTTTTCAAACGGCAAACCCGGCGCGGCAGGTACGTTGAGTTTGACGCTGGCGTTGTCGAGCGTTTGCAAAAAGTCCCAACCCGATTCGGCGGTGACACGGAAGCGCAACCCGGAAAACGATTCATCCACGCGATCTGAAAATGCCGAATAGGGCGCGCGCAGATCGTTGATGTTGACGAAGTTATAAAAAGGCTCGGTAGAATTTTTTGCAGATTTCTCAACCCACAATGGCGCATCGCTGACGCTGCTCGCTTGGGCAATTGATCCTTTCAACGGTGGCAGTGGGGCGTGAGTCCATG
>CAKKQG010000098.1:10510-13789 GCA_919901875.1 Anaerolineales bacterium | reverse complement strand
TGGTCGTTCTCGCGCCGCGCGTTTTTTGTGATCATCGCCGCCTGCCTGTCGCTGATGACGGTGATACTCGCCTTCTCGTTTGACGCTTTTGGGCGCGTGAATTATTTGCCTATTTTATTTTTGTGGGCGGCCTGCGCCGTGATTTATTTTTTGGCGTTTGCCGATGGCGCGTGGCATTTGGCACACTGGCGTGAATGGATCAAAACGAATCGTTGGGAAGTGATCGGCTTGGGCGCGGTGACGGCGGGCGCGGCAGTGATCAGGTTCTACCGCCTCGGCGGCATCCCGCGCGTGATCAACGGCGACGAAGGTGTGTTGGGGTTAATGGCGTTGGAAACGATCCGCTTGCCGCTCGCCAATCCTTTTGCCCTCTTTGAAAATTTTGGGGCGTTGTATTTGCAAGCGATCTACTACGTGATGTGGTTGTTGGGCGAGACTCCGTTTGCGCTTCGCCTGCTGCCTGCCATCGGCGGCACGCTGGCCATCCCGGCGTTGTACGTGTTGGCGCGAAAATTATTTGGAACGCAGACGGCGTTCATCGCGGCGATCCTGCTGGCGGTCTCGCACGCTCACATTCACTTCAGCCGCACCGTTGCCGTCGGCTACATTCAAGGGACGTGGCTCATTCCGCTCGAATTGTATTTCTTCATTAGCGGTGTTGAGAATCGCAGCCTGCGAAGATTGGCGTTAGGCGGGTTGATATTAGGTTTTCATTTCAGCGTCTACCTCAGCGCGCAGATCATCACCGCGTTTTTCATTGTCTATCTATTGATCGCCTTGGTGTTGTGCCGCCCGTTGATTCAAAATGTATGGCGCAAGACGTTTGCCTTTTGGGGCGGCATGTTGTTGATCGCTCTGCCCAACTTTGTCTATGCCGTCTTTAAACCGGAAGACTTTTTATCGCGCTTGAACAAAGAAGGCACGTTTCAATCGGGCTGGCTGGCAATGAAGATAGCTGAGAGCGGTAAAAGCGCGATTCAAATTTTGATCGAGCGAGTGGTTCATGCTTTCCTCTCACTCATCCACTATTCCGCGCTGGAGTTTTATGGCACGTCATCGCCGATGGTGGACGCCATCAGCGGCGCGTTATTTCTCTTCGGCGTCCTCTATGCCTTGTGGCGCGCGCGCGATCATCGCTACTTGCTCCTCAACGGTTATTTTTGGGCGACGGCGGTGGCGGTGGGCGTCTTTTCGATCCCGCCCGAAGCCGACTCGTATCGTATGTTGATCGCCATTCCGGCGGTGATGCTGCTAGCCGCCATCGGGTTTCAGCAATTGCTGATCGCTTCGACGGCGTTGGCAAAAAATCCTCTCGTGCTGCGGATCGGCATGTCGGCGCTGCTGTTGATTCCAATTGGCGTTTTAAATTTACGAATCTACTTCATGGATTTCGCTGCGCGCTGTCGTTATGGCAACGACGAGCGCACACGCTTTGCCTCGTATCTCGGCACGTATCTTGATACGCTGGGGCGCGAGACGCGCGTCTTCCTTCTGCGCGATGATCTGCTCTTCTATGGCTCACATCGCTCTGTAGATTTCTTGAGCGGCAAGCTGCCTGTCACCAATTGGACCGACTCGGTGAACACGATCAAAGGTTCGGCGAACATGGCGCTGGTCGCCGTGCCGAACCGCGCCGATGAGCTGCGTGATTGGGCGATTGATCATCCGGGTGGAAAGTTTCAGCGCGAATATGATTGTGATCGTCTGATCCTTCTGGCGTATCACATCCCGTGATCTTGGTGCTAAAATACTTCAATGGCTGAGACGTATCACGTTCTCAATGTTGAAGACAATCCCAACACGGCTCGCTTGATCCGTCTTGTCTTGAGCGAATTGCCGCTCGAAGTGCATCACGCCAGCGACGGCAAACAAGCGCTGGAGATGATCAAAACGCTCAAACCGAATCTCATCATCTTGGATATTGGCTTAACGGATATGCACGGCTGGGAAGTTCTGGATCGGATGACGTCGAATGGGATCGATCCTAAAGTTGTCCCGGTCATCGTTCTCACCTCCCACACCGAAGCCTCACACCGTGTCATTGCCAAACTCAAATCGGTTGCCTGTTACATGACCAAACCTTTTGAGCCGGATGAACTGCAAGGGAAGGTGAAGGAATTGTTGAAGATTGGGTGAGATGGGCGGTGAAAAGTAAAAATAGGCGATCTTTGTGAAGATCGCCTATTTTATTTATATTGACTTACTTCTTATATGATGTTACACTTTTTTGTGTAAGGAACACAGAAAGGAGTAAAGTTGGAATGACAAAGAAAAATATACGTCGCAAGATACTTAAGGAGGCGGCAGTGCCATACATTGTCGAGCCACAGGCGGAGATTCCCGGCGTGTTTTCTACCACGATCACTTCAAAGGGTCAGGTTGTTGTTCCGGCGTCACTGCGCCGCCGCTATGGGATTGAGCCGCTAACGCGCATTATGATCTACGACGATGGGGAGTCTATCCGCCTTAAGCCAGTCACGCATCAGGCAATTGATCGTTTGTGTGGCGTGCTTCATGGACACAATTTGACAAAGGTGCTGATGGATGAGCGGGCGGCAGATCGGGAGCGAGAAGATGCCAGACGTTTACGTTCTTGATAGTTTTGCTTTGGTGAAATTCTTGCAAAAGGACGAAGGCTATTACGAGGAGGTGCTTCGTCTTTTTCATCGCGCGGCGGATGATGAAGTGAAATTAATGGTCAATATCGTTAATCTTGGAGAGGTATGGTATTGCGTTGCGCGCACAAATTCCACTAAGCGCACAGATGAAATTATTACTGAACTAATAGGGTTAAATGTGGATGTAGTAGAAGTAGATTGGGCACTTGCGCGTCAGGCGGCGATCTTCAAAGCGAAAGGGGGAATTTCTTATGCCGATTGTTATGCGGCGGCAACAGCGAAGTTTAAGAATGCAAGGGTGGTGACGGGTGATCCAGAATTTAAGCGCGTTGAAGATCAAGTGCAAGTGCTGTGGTTAGGCGGCGCAAAAAAAGTAAAATAACAAACTGGACAACTTTTAAGTGTCCCCCGCTTCGTCCGCCATCTTCACGATCTTCGGCGTAAACTTCCCAACGACCTCTACCAAATCACTCTGCGCGGCGATGACCGCCTCAATCGGTTTATAGGCTTGCGGCGATTCGTCGAGTCCGCCGCCGAGCAGGATGACGCCGCGCTCGCGCAAATACGAGTCGCGGGTTGTTTTAGTGATCGAGTTGATCGCCGCTTTGCGACTCATCATTCGCCCCGCGCCGTGTGACGCCGAGTTAAGCGACTCGACCAC
>CAKKQG010000098.1:0-10410 GCA_919901875.1 Anaerolineales bacterium | reverse complement strand
CCGATACTGCGCGAGCCGCTGTGTGACAGTAACGACAGATACTCGCCCGCTTTGAGATTTAACTTGGGATCGTCTTCAAAAAGTTTAAACGTTCCCCACTCCACAAAATGATTCCCGGTGCCGCTTGTGCCGAGCTGCGAATAAGCGGCGGCGTGAAGTGAAGTAAGTAAGCGAGTCGCGTTCCATGCCGCATCGTCTAACACCTCATGCTGCGCGCGTTTGCCGCCTTTCCATTCTGCGCCCAGGCCGAACTGTGTTTGATCGAGCAGCGATCTTTCAAACTGCCCGCGCTTCTGCCCGATCAGAATCGGCGACACGTCGTAGATCGAGAGTCGCATACGGCAGTTGTGGACGAATACTCCGGCAGAGAGCGCAAAGTTGTGATAAAGGGGGACGTTCAGACAGTAAACATCTTGGCGTTCTTCTACACATTGCACACTTATAACTTTGTGGTTAAAAAGCTTGCCAGCGATTTTGTGCACAGGTCTTCTATGATTGTAAAGTCCGATATACGATTTTATTTGTTCACCGCAAATATCACAGACATGAACACGAGCTGCAATCTCTTTGCTTAACGCGCGCCCTTTTTCACTCGTGTTTCGAGCGACAAGATAGGGTTTCCCTCGTTGCCCATTTCCAGCGCAATTGGCTTTGGCTCTTTCATAGTCTTGTTTCCAATACGTTTTCAGATTTTTACTGCCCCGCATGGCAAAATAATTATGCCCATCTTCAGTCTGAGATTTAGCCGATAGCGATTCTTTTCGTCGTTGCTCGAATTCTTCAGACTGCCAGTGAGTGTTTCTGTTGACCAGAGAACGATGAAAGGCCGAATGATCTCTGTCTCCCATAAATTCCAAATTCGTCGGGTCATTGTTCGCCTCATTAAAATCTTTATGATGAATCACCGTGCGTTGCCCCTCAAACTTAAGAACTTTCCCCATTAAGCCTGAGCGCGCTACCATCCAATGTGTGCGCTGCCACCTTCCAGAATAGTTTTGTTGGACTCTCACATAACCCTCTTTATCTCTTTGAGAATAAAAGGGCATAAGAGAGTGCCCCGCCAGAAGATCAACTGCTTTTTGATAGCTGCCATCTCGAAGCATAAATTCGTGGTCGGGTGTGCAAAGAATTTTCTCGCCGTTGTCAATTATTACTTCAACGAGTTCAACCTTCTCTCGAGTCTTCATCGCAGTCGCTTGGGCTATGATGATTTTGCCGTCTGGTTTGCAGGCATAGATATTGAACGGTTCTGTTCTGTTAGCGAGATCAGCTAATGTGTAATCATTGCCATCTAACAGAGGGACTTTTGTATCTCCTGAAAAGCAGGCAATATCTACGCCGACGGCGTACGGGATCACTACATTATCCGTTGCCAATACGCCGCCGATGGGTAAGCCGTAACCGACGTGAGCATCGGGCATCAACGCGCCCATCAGGCTGATCGGCAAACGCATGGCGTTATCCATCTGGTTAAACGATTCGCGGTCAATATGTTCTTTGCCCCACACGCGATAAGGGAAGGGTGTAGATCGAATCGTTTCCGCAGTAATGACCGCCTCACCTGATTCTCGGTGGAGACATTCTTTCGCCAGATCAGTCATCAACGGATCGATCATAAAATCGTGAGGGCGATCTCTCACTTGATCGAGACGATCCAAAATCTCATCGCGCTCTAATCCTTGCGACTCCAATTTCGCCGCAACCTTTTTAGCGAGTCCGATAATTTTTCCTTCGTGCCAGCCACGCCGTTTGAGAATTTTTCCTGTGATCATGCACTCCATTGTAATCTCTCTACAAGCAATCCACAATTTCTCGACAATCATGGATCATAATAATGCAAAAGGAGAAACAGTATGGCTAAACGAATTATCTTAGGAACAGTCATTACACTTTTAGTGTTGGCGGTGTTGGGTGGTGTTGGCGCGGTCTCGTACGGTTTTGGGATGCGGCAAGCGATTGGTCAACAAGCGCGGATCGTCGCGCCTGCAACCGGCGGGCAACAGGTGACGCCGCCTCAACTGCGTGGGCAGAATCGTCAAGGGTTACTGAATCGCAATGACCCGCGCGCATTCACGCGATCATTCGCGGCGCAACCCTTTGGCGCGACGGCACATCGTCTCTCGCCGTTTAGATCGTTCAATCCATTCGGCGCGATCTTCGGTTTCCTGATTCCGTTGTTGGTCGTCACTTTGCTTGTCGTCGTGATCATGCGTTTGTTGCGCCCCAAACCATTTTGGTTCGGCGGTCACGACAAGATGATGTTTGTGCGCGGCGGACCCGGAGGCCCGGGGTCACACGATGTGCCGCCGCATTTTGCGGAGTGGCACGAGCAGATGCACAAGAAAGAAGACTCACCCACGCCGCCCGACGAAGCGAAAGCGGCATAAATAAAAAGACCCTTCGAGTGATCGAAGGGTCTTTTTATTTGTAACCGATCACTGCCGGAAAAGAAAACTCCGCCGCGAAAACGATCTCCTCGTTGCGGCTCTCTGCCGCCGCGATTGCCGCTTCGATCTTGCTTATCCCTTCGGCGTACGCCTTGTCACTTAACAACGCCAACTGCGACGTGCCATGCTTTTGCAAAAAATGGTCGCTTAGCACGTCACGTCCGATTTTGTGGCTGCTAACATGATCGGCGATTCGCGTTTCAATTTTCTTGAACCCTGTCTCGCGCATCCACTCCTTCAGCCCTTCAATTTTTGGAAAACGCTTTAGATCAGTTTCGCGTGTGCCTTTAAAATAATCGTAGACGCACCACGTCCCGATGTTGTGCGGATCAATGTTGATGGCGATCAGCGCGCCGCCGCGCCGAAGCGCACGATAAGACTCGGCAATGAAGTTTTGTGGTTGATCAAAATGGTGCAGGGCGTTGATGCAAAAAACGAGATCGAAGAGTGATGACTCAAAGGGGAGTTGCTTCGCCGTGCCGCGCGTGAGTGGCACTGTATTGTTTCGCTGGCGCGCTTGGCTCAACATGCCCAACGAAAAATCTAAACCGTAAATGTGCGGCGTGATCGTTTGTAATTCGTCGAGCCATCGTCCACTGCCGCACCCGACCTCTAAAATTTTTTGAGCGTTGAGGTCGTGAGCGATGCTGTGCAGTAGGTTGGCAATGCTGGGCAGCGCGCTGCCGCTTGCATATCGCGCATGATAATTGGGCGCGATAGAATCGTAGTTGACGCGCATAAATGGTAGAAGACGTTGCATGCAACGTCTCTACGAGGATTTAAATCTGTTCGTATCTCGCCGTGTTGATCACATAGATCGTGGCGCGGTGACTGCCGTCGGTCGGGGCGGGACCACACGCCGCTTTAATGGTGGCGATGGCATCATCCACTTTGTCGCCTTCCACGCCGATGAGCAGAGTCGTATTTCCCTGTTTCCAAAATACGCCCGTCGTAGAGGCGCGGGTCGCGCCATACTTTTTGGCGATCAACGCATCAAGGATTGCATTGGCGTCACTATCTCGAATAATGGCAACGATGAGTTTCATCTCTAGCCTCCTTTAGAATTCTTCGAAACGCTCAAGGTCATAGACAAATACGGTGGCGCCGCCAACCTGAACCTCCACCGGGAAGGCCGATGCCAGCTGTGCCACCTCGAGCTGCGCCGGGACGTAGGTGGTGCGGCGTTGGCAGGTGACGCGCAAAACATTTAGCACAGCGTTCACCTGATCCTCGTTGACCACTATTGTCAGCGACGTGTTACCCTGCCGCAAAAAGCCGCCCGATGAAGCAACATACCTTGCGCTCGGCAAGTTGAGCGTTTTGAGCTTGTTGATCGTCGCCTCGACATCTTCCGATTGGACAATTGCCAGCATGGCTTGCATAGTGTACTCTCCTCACAAAATCAGGATGTATGTATTATAGTCAGTAGATCGGTCACAATGCAACATCCTTTTCCACGACGAGGAACCCACTATGAATGTCTATGATGCTATCCGCGCCAAACGCGCCATCCGCCATTTTGCCGATCAACCCATTTCGGATGAAACACTCCGAAGAATTTTGAACGCCGGGCGATTGGCGGGCAGTTCCAAGAATACTCAACCTTGGATGTTTATTGTGATTCTGGATCGTGAGCGGCTTAAAGCATTGGCTGAATGTGGAACGTTTGCCGCCCATTTAGCCGGAGCGAATGTGGGCGTCGTCTTGCTGACCCCCGACCCGGCTCAACGTTGGTCCATCATGTTCGATCTGGGGCAAGCGGCGCAGAACATGATGCTGACTGCCTGGGAGTCGGGAATCGGATCGGTGATGGCGACGATCTACGAACCCGAGAAAGCGCGATCACTTCTTGGCTTTCCTGAAGAATGGCATATTCGCGCGGCGATCTCGTTTGGCTATCCATCGTCCGATCCCGCCACAAAACTGGCGAAGAAAGGGATGCGCCGCACCTTTGACGAGGTGGTGAAGTGGGAGAGATGGTAAAATCGTATTGCGTATTTCGTAGTGCGTAATGCGACGACGGAATACGCAATACGAAATACGTTTCAACTCCTCAATGTCCCAACTCCTCCTCATCCGTCATGGCGAAAATGATTACACACGCAAAGGCAAACTTGCCGGTTGGACTCCCGGCGTGCATCTTAACGATGTGGGGCAGGCACAGGCGCAAGCTTTAGCCGAGAAGCTGGCGCACACGCCGATCAAAGCGATTTATAGTTCGCCGCTTGAGCGGGCAATCGAAACTGCGCTGCCTCTTGCCAAAGCAAAGGGATTGACGATTCACAAGAGGTCGGATGTGGGCGAAGTGCGTTATGGTGAGTGGACAGGAAAAAGTTTAAAAGCGCTCGCTCGCACAAAATTATGGCAAGTGGTGCAGAAGCAGCCGTCGGCAATGCAATTCCCGGACGGTGAGACGTTGCGCGATGTGCAGTCGCGCGCGGTGAACGAGATCGAAAAGATCGCTGCGGCACACCCTAAAGACATGGTGGCGATCTTTTCACACGGCGATATTATTAAGTTGGTGTTGGCGCATTATCTGGGTATGCCGCTCGATATGTTTCAGCGCCTGGCTGTAAACACGGCTTCGGTATCGGTGGTGCAGCGCCAGGGTAGTATGCCGTTGGTGATGAAGGTGAATGATCAAGTGAATGTGAAGAAGGAAAAAGTGGAAACAAAGGAAACAGGTAAACAAAGGAAACAGGTAAGCAGGTAAACAAAGGAAACAGGTAAACAGGCAGAGGCGGCAGCCCCGTCTACTTGTCTACCTGCCTACTTGTATACGTGTCTACTTCTTAATGGGACAAATTATCGAACTCAATCCAGTGACCCGAATCACAACAGGCGCCGTGGGCAAACCGGGACAGCGCGTGTTTTACATTCAGGGGCAGACCAAGATGCAAACGGTTTCGTTGGTTTGCGAGAAACAGCAAGTGCAGTCGCTAGGCGTTGGCATTGAAGAGTTTGTGCGCGAATTGCAAAAACGGTTTCCGCATTTGCTCACGCCCACGGTGAGTTACATCGAAGCCGATATGGAATTGCACGAGCCGCTTGAGCCGTTGTTCCGCGTGGGGCAGTTGGGGTTGGGCTACGACGAAGATACGGATCGCGTGATCATTGTGGCGCAAGAGGCTCAAGCCGAAGAGGCAAACCCCGACGATGCAACCACTGTGCGCTTTTGGGGATCGCGCTCGCAAATTTTAACGATGGCGCAATGGGGATTGAACGTTGCCGATAAAGGTCGTCCTCTGTGCGGCAACTGTTTGCAGCCGATGGATCCCGAAGGACATTTTTGTCCGAGGCGGAATGGGCATAAATACTAGATGTTGGATGTTGGAAGTTGGATGTTGGATTCCAAATTCCGACTTCTGGTTTCCGACTTCTGACTTCCAGCAATGGATTCACAACCTGTAACCGCCGCGCGTCTGTTGGAAGCCTTGGGCAAAGGCGAAATGGAGATGAAGGGTCTCTTGCCTTGGGGTTCTAATTACACTTTCCTCGTTTACATCAACTACGAGGATTTGCATTTGCCCGCCGTGTATAAACCGGCGCGCGGTGAGCGCCCGTTGTGGGACTTCCCTGATGGCACGTTATATAAACGCGAAGTGGCGGCGTACATTGTGTGCGAGTCGCTCGGTTGGGGATTCGTTCCGCCGACAGTGTGCCGTGATGGAGTTGAAGGCGTTGGCTCGGTGCAGTTTTGCGTGGACGCCGATCCCGAAGATCATTATTTCAATTTTCAAGAGGACGAAAAAGAATTTCTTAAACCGATTGTCGTCTTTGACATTATCGCCAACAATGCCGATCGCAAGGGCGGTCATGTGCTTCGAGATCGACAGGGCGAAATGTGGGCGATTGATCACGGTCTGTGTTTTCACACCGATCCAAAACTTCGCACGGTGTTATGGGATTTCGCCGGGCAGCCGATCCCGGAAGACATCCTGACTCCAATACAAAAATTCCGCAATGATCTAAAACCGTCTTCGCAATTGACTCAACTCTTGTTGCAGTTGATCGAGAAAAATGAAGTTGATGCGCTCAAACGGCGGGCTGACCGCCTCCTGACTACGGGCTGTTATCCTATGGCAGGCTCAGGGCGACATTACCCATGGCCACCTCTCTGAGATCAAACTTCCAACTTCCAACCTCCAACCTCTAGCTCATGATCAAAGCAATTATTTTCGACGTAGGCGGCGTGTTGTTGCGTACTGAAGATTTATCTCCGCGCGAGAAGTGGGCGAAGCGATATGGGATGGGCGTGTGGGATTTTGCCAGTGCCGTATTTGATTCGGACGAAGCCAACCGGGCAACGGTGGGGCTGGCAACAGAGGGTGAGGCGTGGTTGGCGGCGCAACAACGATTCAATGTGCCTCAAGCAGAGATGGATCAATTCCGAATAGATTTTTTTGCCGGTGATCGTTGGGATGAATCATTATTGGATTGGATCATCTCACTGCGCGGGCGTTATCGCACGGCGATCTTAAGCAATGCTTGGGGTGGGGCGCGAAAGTTTTTGATGAGTCACACGAAAGTGATGGCGGCGTTTGAACAGTTGATCATCTCGGCGGAGGAGGGTGTGCGTAAACCGCAAGGGGAGATTTATCGGCGCGCGGTTCAACGCTTAAGTGTACTGCCACACGAAGCCGTCTTTGTGGATGATGTTTTGGAGAATGTTGAAGCGGCGAAGCAGGTCGGGTTAGAGGCGGTACAATTCAACGTTGGGGTGGATGTGCGGGGATGGTTGAAGGGTTTAGATGTTTTTTAGTCACACAGACTCTGTAACGTCAGTATAATGTTGCATCACGTTGTTGCGAGGAGTGCAATTCTCGCAACTCAGGGATAGATGATGGATAACGTTGTTCTCGCTTGCGACCATTATAACTTTGACGAATGTTTGGAACTCGCCAAGGAATACGATCTTGGTTTAGAGATTCAAACTTTCGCCTATCCCGACGCGCTTGATAATCATCCGGAGTGGATTGACGAATACGAATATAAACTGAAGAATTTCTCTGGCAAGATCAGTATGCACGGCGCGTTTATGGATATGACCAGCGCCAGCTTCGATCCAAAAGTTGTCGCGCTTACTCTCAGTCGTTACCGCCAGAACCTCACCATCGCCGCTCGCCTCAAAGCGCACACCGTTGTCTTTCACGCCAATTATTTAACCTCAATGCGTAACGCTCCGTTCCGCCGCGCCTGGACGGATAAGCAAGTCGTGTTCTGGACGAATCTCATCAAAGAATCTTCGGCGATGGGCATACGCCTGGCGTTGGAAAATATGTGGGAGTACGATCCGAAGATCATCGGCGATGTGTTGCGTCAAGTGAACTCACCCTGGCTCATTACCTGTTTGGATGTCGGTCATGCTCACTTGTTTGGCGAAGTGCCGTTCACCGACTGGTTGAAAGATCTCGATGGATTCATTCAATACACTCATCTCAACAACAACGGCGGGCGTGTGGATGAGCATCGCGGCTTCGACGATGGCGTGATGGATTTTGACAGCATCTTGCCCAAATTGCGCGCCCTGCCACGCAAACCGATCTTTACATTAGAGATTGAAAGCGCGGCGGCGATGCGACGCAGCTTGCCGTACCTGGAAGTGAAGAAGAAAGAATTTGCGTAGGGGCGACTCTTGCGGTCGCCCTTTTTATTTCCTCAACGTCGCAATCAACCTCTTCGGATTTTCGATTAACTCCAACGCGCGGATCGGATCGCCGATCACCAGGTCTGCCGCCGATAACGCCTCAACCGCCAGCCCCTCTTCACCCATCACGGCGATCCCAATTGCCGCCGCCTTCAACATCAACGCATCATTCGCGCCGTTGCCCATGGCGATCACTTTTTCTGCGCCTAACGATCTGACAAACGATTCTTTCTGTTCGGCTTCCTTCCCTGCTTTGAGTCGTTCTGCTCTAAATCCCAAAATAGAATCGATCTCCGCTTGCCCGCCGTGCGTGTCGGCGGTGATCATCTGGATCGTTAAGCGACTCTGCAGCCGCTTCAGCGAGTCGGCGACACCGTGAATCAATTCCCCGTCCAGCGCAATCGTGCCGTTCACATCTAGCACTAAATACTCGATCTCCAACACCCCACGACTCGGAATTTCAATTTTTATCATGCGTGGATTCTAACATTGGCAAGGTATAATTTTGAAGGGTGGAGGTAGAAAGGTATACAGGTAGACAGGTATACAAGGTGTGCCTACGTGTCTACCTGTCTACGTGATTACGTGTCTACGTGCTTACGTGTCTACCTGTTTACTTGCTTACGTGTTTACCTGTCTACGTTCTGAAGGAGCCTTCATGTACGATAAATCCAAACTTGCTGAACTGCGCGACGCGCGCGACAAATGGGAAGAGACCACACTGCACAACGTAACGGCGAAGATGCCGGAGCGGCGCGAGTCGTTCATCACCACGTCATCGGAAGTGATCAACCGCCTCTACACTCCGCTCGATGTCGCCGACTCCGATTATCAACGTGATCTCGGAATGCCCGGCGAATATCCGTTTACGCGCGGTGTGCATCCCACTCTGCATCGCGGCAAGTTATGGACGATGCGCATGTTCGCCGGTTTCGGTTCTGCCGAAGAAACGAATGCCCGCTTTAAGTATTTGCTGGATCAAGGTCAAACGGGTTTATCGGTTGCGTTTGATTTGGCGACATTGATGGGTTACGACAGCGATGAACCAGAAGCGTTGGGCGAGTTTGGCAAGTGCGGCGTCGCCGTCAGTTCGTTGAAGGACATGGAGATTCTCTTTGACGGCATCCCCTTAGAAAAAGTTTCGACCAGCATGACGATCAATTCTCCGGCGGCGATCATCTGGGCGATGTACATCGCCGCCGCCGAGAAGCAGGGTGTGAAATCCGATCAGCTGCGCGGTACGATCCAGAACGACATCCTCAAAGAATACATCGCGCAAAAAGAATATATCTTCCCGCCCGAACCTTCGATGCGTTTAGTTGTTGACACGATGGAATTTGGATCACAATCCGTGCCGCAGTGGAACACGATCAGCATCAGCGGCTACCACATCCGCGAAGCAGGCAGCACGGCGGCACAAGAGTTAGCCTTTACGCTCGCCGATGGTTTAGAGTATGTGCGTTGGGGAATCAAACGCGGCATGAACGTGGATGAGTTCGCGCCGCGACTCTCGTTCTTCTTCAACGCCCACAATGATTTCTTTGAAGAGATCGCTAAGTATCGCGCCGCGCGACGAATCTGGGCGCGCGAAATGCGCGAGACGTTTAAGGCGAAAGACCCGCGCTCGTGGTTACTGCGTTTTCACACGCAAACGGCGGGGGTGAGTTTGACGGCGCAACAACCGGAAAATAATATCGTGCGCGTAGCATTGCAAGCGATGGCGGCTGTCTTGGGCGGCACACAATCACTTCACACCAACTCGATGGACGAAGCATTAGCTTTGCCCTCTGAACACGCGGTGACGATTGCCTTACGTACGCAGCAGATCATCGCCGAAGAATCGGGCGCGGCGAACACGGTTGACCCGCTTGGTGGTTCGTTCTTTATGGAATCGTTGACCGACACGATGGAAGCGCAAGCGCGCAAATACTTTAAGCAGGTTGAAGACTTGGGCGGCATGTTGCCGGCGATTGATAAAGGATTCTTCCAACGAGAAATTTCCGACGCGGCGTATCGTTATCAGCGCGAAATTGACAACGGCACACGAACGATTGTCGGCGTGAACAACTATGTGGAAAATAAACGGATCTCGATCCCGATTCTGGCGATGGATCCCAACGGCTATGATCGCCAAGTGAAACGTTTGCAGACTCTTCGCCAAGAGCGCGACAACGGGCGCGTAGGGCAAGCCTTAGATCGTTTGCGCGTGGCGTGTAATGGCACAGAGAACACGATGCCGTTTATTTTGGATTGCGTGCGAAGTTATGCGACTCTGAGCGAGATCGTGAACGTGATGAGGAAGTCGTTTGGGAAGTA